>JBFEXS010000137.1:0-2070 GCA_041562555.1 Sulfurimonadaceae bacterium | reverse complement strand
TTCTCTTTTAATATACGCAGCCATAAGTCATAATCCTCACAGACCTCAAAGCTCTCGTCAAAGCCCCCTATCTTATCAAAATAGGATCTGTTTATCATCACTGAAGAAGGCGCTATATTACAGTAGTGAAGCGAATCTTCAAAATAGGTTTCCCGGGGCTTATGAAACTTCTTGGGAATAGGCCATTCCTTGCCATTGCGTATCCACACCTCATCAGTATATGATATATGCGAATTTGAATTTTTTTTATGATGTGCGACTTGAAAAGCAAGTTTTTTAGGGTGCCAGGTATCATCTGAATCCAAAAAAGCAATCCATTCATGCGAAGCCATCATCACTCCGTTGTTACGGGCGGTGGAGACTCCCATGTTATTTTGACGCAGTAACAACACATCCTCATACATCTTGGCGACTTCACTTGTCGCATCAGATGAACCGTCATCTACCACGATGATCTCTGCAGCTTTATAGGACTGCTCAAGAACAGATTCTATAGCCCTTGCTATAGTCTGAACACGATTATATGCAGGAATAATCACAGAGACTTTGATACTGACTCCTATCTGAGTACTTGCAAACGCTCAATGGCCGCATCGATCTCGGCATCTGTCTTGGAAAAACAAAAACGTGCCAAGTTCAACCCTTGTGCATCATGATAAAAAGCCCTTGCAGGTACGGTTGCTATACCTGTTTTTTCCAGTAAATCAACAACCTTTTCTTTATCATCACTACCATCGAGCTTTGATATGTCTGCCAGGACATAATACGCACCCTTGACATATTCCGCGCTACATCCTACATCATTAAGGGCTTTGATGAATTTGTCGCGCTTAGCCTGGTGCTCTTTGGCAACGTTTAGATAATACTCTTTGGGAAGTTCCTGTAAACCTTTTAAGACACCATACTGCAGCGGTGTTGCCGGGCAAACATAAATCAAATCGTTTATGGCCGATGCCGCATCAATAGCCTCAGGCTCACTTATAGCATATCCCAAACGCCATCCCGTAATCGAATAGATCTTTGAGAAACCGGAGATAACAACGGTTCTACCCTTAAGCGCTTCTACACTCAAAGCTGAGACAAACTCCAAACCATCATACACAAAATGCTCGTACATCTCATCACTAAACAGTAACAGGTCTTGATCATTAACGATATAAGCCAACTGTTCAAGTTCAAAGCGGCTGTAGACCTTACCGCTTGGATTGGAAGGATTGCAGATCAATATGGCTTTTGTCGTTTCGCTTACTTGATCCCTTAGGTCATTGAAATCGATCTCGTAATGAGGCGGAAGCGTCTTGACGAATCGTATCTTACACCCTAAGGATTCCAAGGTTGACACATGATAACCATAATAGGGCTCAAAGACTATGACCTCATCACCTTCGTTTAACAATGACATCGCCATTGCATAAAACGCCCCTGTTGCACCGGAGCTGACCAGAACATTGTCCTCACTGATATTCTGATTATAGAATGCATTCTGTTTTTGTGCTATCGCCTTGCGCAGCTGAAGGGTTCCATACGCAGATGTGTAGATATTATGCCCACTGTCTATCGCCTCTTTAGCCCCCTCTTTCACAGGAAGAGGAACATCCAGATCACAAATACCCTGAGCCATATTCAGTCCCTGTTTTTCATGACAAAGAATCGACATTGCCCGTATCTCCGACTGGGCGATGTTTTGAACACGGTTACTTAATTTCATACTTTAATCCTAACTGTGAATACTACTATCATTGTACTCATCCGAACTCTCATCATCACAGATAAACTCAATTCTGAAATACTTCCATGTCAACAAACTCGCCTGGATACTTACACTCAAAAAAAATGCCAAGGCTACATTCATGAGTGTCTCTTTTGAGATAAAAGTGGTACGGCTAAAGCCAATGATTAAGAAAGGAAGCATTGATATGTACATGTAATCATATGCTATCTTGAACTTTCGTTCAGCGGAAACTATTTCACTATCACATATTTGACACTGTAGACCAACTTCTTTTCCTACAAATGAAAACCCCCGTTTCCCTCTGAGCATCTCTTTTAAAAAATACGATTTTGAAATTC
>JBFEXS010000136.1:0-2351 GCA_041562555.1 Sulfurimonadaceae bacterium | reverse complement strand
CCAAAGCCAAACAGGCTATCGTTGCGCTGAACAACATGGTGGCGGAGATGGAACGACGCTACAGTCTGATGTCCGAGACGCGTACAAAGAACATCGAAAACTATAATGAAAAAGCAAAGAAAGAGGGTGGGGAGATCTTCCCGTACATCGTCGTGATCATTGATGAGTTGGCTGACTTGATGATGACTTCAGGCAAGGATGTGGAATACTCCATTGCCCGACTTGCTCAAATGGCAAGAGCATCGGGTATACACCTGATCGTAGCGACACAACGTCCTTCTGTCGATGTCGTGACCGGATTGATCAAAGCGAACTTGCCTTCACGCATCTCGTATAAAGTAGGGCAGAAGATCGATTCCAAGATCATCCTGGATCAGATGGGTGCGGAGTCTTTGCTTGGACGGGGTGACATGCTCTTTACCCCTCCGGGAATGTCCGGTGTAGTCAGACTCCATGCCCCATGGTCTTCGGAAACGGAGATCGAAGAGATCGTTGAGTTCTTGAAACATCAGCGCGAAGCGGTCTATGACAAGCGTTTCTTGCTCGAAGAGGGCGGACTCTCTTCAGATGCACCGAACAATGATGGTATCGAAGAGGAGCTGGATGAGCTTTATCACGAGGCCAAGGGCATTGTGCTCTCCGACAAGAAAACATCTATATCCTATCTGCAGCGCCGTTTACAGATAGGATATAACCGTTCAGCCCGTATTATCGAGCAGTTAGAAAACCAGGGGGTGCTTTCTGCACCTAATGCCAAAGGAAACAGGGAGATATTAGCCTCATGAAAATCATCTTATCTATTGCCGTGTTAGCGGTATCGCTATTTGCAAAGGAACTGCCGGTTCATAAGCACAAACATACCCATACTGATTGCGAGAAACCTATCATCTTTGATGAGACTGAACTTGAGAAGGTCTTTGAACTAAAGGGCAAGGTCTATAAAGTCCTTAAAGGAGATGACACCAACCCTACAATCCTTTATGTGATGGATCCAAAAACGAAAAAATTCGTGCGTATCAAACAGCAGTGATCAATCTCAGTTACACCCAATACAGTAGAGAGTTCGTCTGTAAGATAGAGAACATCTCCGAGTTAAGTGTCCAGACACTGCATCAATTGGAAAGCTTCGCTTCAGATCGCAGCGGTAAGCTCGATTATATTAGTGAGTCTATCATCGTCCCCAAACGTATCGAATTGCAACATCTTCAAGAACTTTTCAGGCTTAAGGGTATGGAGGTTTTTATCACTCAAAAAGAACCACGTCAACAAAAGATATCCCAAGAGGCGACGATCAACTTCGGGAAGTTCAAAGGGCAGAAATGGACAGAACTGAGTGATGATTATCTTACGTGGCTTTCGCAAAACATCAATTCAGAAGACAAACAGATCGCTTTGGCCGAACTGGATCGTCGAAAAGAGACGAAGACATCGCAAAAACGTACTGATATCATAAGTTTTGGAAAGCATAAGGGTGAACTCTGGGAAGAGCTCCCGACTCCTTATTTGCAGTGGGTGTCACAAAATCTGCAGGGTGAGGCTCAAAAGATCGCACTAGATGTGTTGAGCAGAAGAGCATAGGGAATATTACAAGAATCATTTATGTTACAATAATACACAGTACTAAAAACATAGTGTTTACTATCGTAACACTCTATCAAAAAAGAATATTATCTTCGTTATAATCACACAAATTATTTAACAGGAGTTATTATGGCTTTCTTAGAAGAGTACAAAGCACACGTTGCTGAACGTGAAGCTTTAGGCGTACCACCACTTGCATTATCTGCTGAGCAGACTGCAGCACTGATCGAACTTATCAAAACTGAGTGTACTGATGAGTTACTTGACCTTTTAACGAATCGCGTTGCACCGGGTGTTGATGATGCGGCTCAAGTAAAAGCAGCTTTCTTAAATGATATCGCAGCAGAAAATGTTACTGTAGCAGCAATCTCTCCGGTTAGAGCGATCGAGATGCTAGGTATGATGCTTGGTGGATTTAACGTTCTTCCAATGGTTCATGCTCTTGCTTCTTCTAATGCAGAAGTTGTAGAAGCAGCAGTTAAAGCACTTTCTAACACACTTCTTGTTTATGATGCATTCAATGATGTTGAGAAAATGCACAAAGAAGGTAACGAAGCAGCAACTCGTGTACTTACTTCTTGGGCAAATGCTGAGTGGTTTACTGCTAAACCTGCAATCGCTGAAGAGATTAAAGTAACAGTTTACAAAGTTCCAGGTGAAACAAATACAGATGACCTTTCTCCGGCATCTGAAGCGTTTACTCGTTCTGATATCCCACTTCACGCTAACTCACTTCTAATGAACCGTATGGAAAAACCATTAGAGACTAT
>JBFEXS010000135.1:0-3559 GCA_041562555.1 Sulfurimonadaceae bacterium | reverse complement strand
GGCCCTAGGTCCAGCAGACGTTCTTTTAATAACTTCTTTTTGAAACTTGCCGTTAGATGATGCATGATGTATTCAACCTCATCATTCTCGTCCGGCAATTCTTTATCTACTGTTTTCAACCAGTCTTTTTTTGCTTTTTCGAGGGCTTTAAAGCTTGTCACTACTTTCTCGACGCGTTTTTTGTCCTTGGCAGTAAGCTTTACCTCTTTCTCTTCATTTGTATCATCATCAGATCCATCATTGGAATCATCGCTTCCTTCTGATCCCTCATCCTCAAAGTTTTTGAAGAGTTCTTTAACACGGCGTTCACGATTGATAAGAGGCTCTTTGTAGTCCAGGATAAAGTCAATTAGATATGGGACTGAACAGATTGCATCCAAGATAATGTTTTCACCTTTTTCAATTCGCTTGGAAATTGAAACCTCTTCTTCCTTGGTCAAGAGTGGGATCTGTCCCATTTCACGCAAATACATACGCACCGGGGAATCAGATCGAGACCATTCAAGAAGCTCACGTTCTTTCATGATATCGAATTCTTCGCCGTCTGCATCTTCTAGCATTTTCTGTTGTGCGGCACGTCGTGCATCAGATTCTTGCTTATTTAACACCTTGGCATGCTCAGAGGAGGTAAACAGACATTTTTTATATTTTTGTGAATGTTTTAAAATGTTTTTTGCCTGGGCTGCCGTAGGCGCTTTTTCAAACAGCTCCACAATTTCTTCATAGGTGATACAGGTATCGTCTGTATGGTTGGTAAATAGTTCTTCTAGACTTTTGTTTAGCTCTTTTGCTGCCAAAGAGGGCTCCTTAAGGAAGATAGTAAGATGATTTAATGAGAATTAAAGGTTGGATTATACCCAAATATTTATTAAACAAAACTATATCGTCCTTTTTCTCCTTTGCTTTAGGGCTTTCGAAAGGTTTTGTTTTCTTTGGTATTCTTACGTGGATTTTCTCTTTTTTACAATAAGACAACAATTGTCAACATGGAACGCCACTTGCTTTGTACATTCCATAACGATAAGGAGCACAGATGCAAAATGGATTTTATTCTGCTGCCGGTGGGATGGTTGCACAGTTTTCACGACTGGACAATATTACAAACAATCTCGCCAATTTAAATACAAACGGTTATAAGCGCCCAGATTTGGTTATGGGAGACTTTTTACGTCTTTATCAGGAAAAGAGAGATGAACTGCCTTTGCAAAACCACACAAAACAAAGCGCTAAGTTCACGCATCGAAGTGTAGCGCGTGTACCACAGATCGTTGAGTCCTATAGGGATATGGGGGTCGGTGCCTTTGAACAAACGGGTAACAGTTTCGATGTCGCGCTAAAAGAGAAGAATCTCTTTTTTGCCGTCCTGACACCTGAGGGAATCAAGCTTAGCAAAGATGGCGCTTTTACGCTGAATGATGAAGGTGTCTTGACGACAAAGGAAGGACACAAGGTATTGCCTGCCGACTACTTTAAGAATGGCAACTTTATTGAATTCAATCCGGATGCTACTGCTATCGAGCTTGATAAGAACGGAAAATTCTCCTACCTTGTCTCCGGAAATGAAAGTTTTGTGCCGGGAAGTTCACTGCTTTTGATTGAACCGGAAAATTTAAGTGCTTTAAAACCGTCCGGGGACAACCTCTTTACTCCTGACAGTGCGGATAAACTTGTCCCTGTTGAAGAGAGTGGGGCGGTAGCTCAAGGCTTTCTGGAAAAAAGCAATGTCAATGCTATCAAATCGATGGTCGGTATGATAGAAGCACATCGTCTTGTCGGCATGTATCAAAAAGCGATGGATACACAAATGAACGAGATGAACCGTGAAGCGATTGATAAAATCGCATCCACGCGAGCATAACAACTAATTAATAAAAAGGTTTAATTATGATGAGATCACTCTATACGGCATCAACAGGGATGCTTGCGCAGCAACTGCACATTGATAACACCTCAAACAACATTGCCAATGTGAATACTATTGGGTTCAAGTCTTCACGGGCGGAATTTGCCGACTTGATGTATCAGACACTTGAATATGCAGGAACAGGAACCTCCCAAATCACCAAATCTCCTACAGGAATCGAAGTCGGTCTTGGTGTGCGTCCGACCGCAACTACGAAGATATTTACCGAGGGAAATTTAAAACAGACTTCCAACAACCTTGATATCGCAATTACAGGTAAGGGTTTCTTTAAAATCGAACTTCCCGATGGAACAGAGTCTTACACTCGTAACGGTGCTTTTAAACTGGATGAGAATGGCACGATCGTCAACTCAGATGGCTACAAACTCATTCCGGAAGTGGTCGTACCCGATGATGCGACGGATATCTCAATCGGTACTGATGGGATTGTAACGGTCATACAGCCTGGACAGACTCAAGGTACCCAGATCGGGCAGATCACGACGATAAACTTTATTAATCCTGCCGGTTTGCATGCACTCGGTGACACTCTGTTCCTGGAAACAGAAGCTTCAGGTGTTCCAATTGAAGACACCCCTGGGTTAAATGGATTGGGGCCGTTAAGACAAGGGTTTATTGAACTTTCAAATGTCCAACTTGTGGTTGAGCTAACTGAGCTTATTACAGGACAAAGAGCCTATGAAGCTGATTCAAAAGCAATCACCACATCCGATGAAATGCTACAAACTGTTGTCAATCTAAAACGTTAATGGCGCCCTAAAAGGTGCTATTATTAAATAATATTAACCCCTTCTCCAGTCTCGTTTAAACTACGTTAAACCTCCTTTTTGATACAATCACGAAAATTTATATACACGCAGGATTAATAATGCAAACTATTGAAGGTAAAGTCTGGAATTTCGGTAAGGATATTGATACTGACCTTATTATTGCCGCTAGATACTTAAACACTTCGGTCCCTGAAGAACTTGCCAAGCATGTAATGGAAGATGCTGATCCTCAATTCGTTGAGAAGATGCAAGCAGGTGATATCATCGTCGCTGGTGAAAACTTTGGATGTGGCTCTTCTCGCGAGCATGCACCGATTGCACTCAAGGCAGCAGGTGTTGCGGCAGTTATCGCACCAACCTTTGCACGTATTTTTTATCGCAATGCTTTTAATATGGGTCTACCGATCTTTGAGCTTGACGAAAGTGCTGAAATCAAAGAAGGTGAAAGAATCCAGATCAACATGGATGCAGGTACGATTACAAACCTGACAACGAACAAAGAGTATAAGTTTACTCCAATCCCGCCATTTATGCAGGAACTGATCGCTGCTGGCGGACTTATGAACTTTGCAAAAAAAGAAGTGGAAGAGGCGAAATAATGGCTACATATAAAATTGCATTAATTAAAGGTGACGGTATCGGTCCTGAGATTATTGACGAAGCAGTCAAAGTCTTGGATGCTGTTGCTTCCAGTGAAGACTTTGAGCTTAAGTATAAAGAGGTATTGATGGGAGGCATCGCCTATGATGTACATGGCGACCCTCTCCCTCAAGAGACGATCACGACAGCAATGGAAAGCGACGCAGTACTATTTGGTGCTATCGGAGGTGAAAAATGGGATACACTTCCTCGTGAAAAACGTCCG
>JBFEXS010000134.1:0-3690 GCA_041562555.1 Sulfurimonadaceae bacterium | reverse complement strand
GATAAAAGAATCAAGTGCTTTCAATGCTGCTTGAGCAATCGCATCAAAACGCTGTGTATCTGTGATCACTGCATTTGGCTCGATCGTAAAATCAAAGGTACCAATCGACTTATAATCACTTTTCTCACCATTGCTTCTGCGAGATACAGTAATCGCAATCGTAGCTCTATAGACAACGATATACCCGTTTGAGTCATACTGCAAGGGTGAAAAGCTGATATTAGACAGACTTACCCATAAGGTTGTTCTCGCTTCTGCCTGTGGTACCAGGGATGAATGAAATCGCATCAATACAGCCTGTCGTGTTGCATCTTTGATAAGCACAGCATTTTCAGGATCTTCAAGAGGGACTTCGACTTCGACAAACAACTTCTCCCCGACTACTTTTCTTGCCTGTTTGGAAGCGGGAACATATCCGCAGCCTCCGATAAGCAACAGAAGGATCAGTAAATAAGAGAAGTACTTTGGCATTATTTTACAACCAGATTGACCAATTTGTTTGGAACAACAATCTCTTTGACAATAGTAACACCCTCTAGCCACTTCGCTCCTGCTTCTTTCGCAGCAGCCAGAACCTCGTCTTTTGAAGCAGATGGGCTGACTTCGATCTGCGTACGGTTCTTTCCGTTGATAGAAACACCCAAGGTGATCGTATCTACGGTAAAGACCTCATCCAAGACCTCTGCCGGGGCAAGGTTCTTACGTTTGAAAAGTGTCTCAGAAACTTCCCATGCGATATGAGGAACGATTGGCTCGATGATCGATGAAAGGATCCAATACCCTTCCGTCCACACATCTGCATTCGTTTGCTCGTTCAATGCATTCATTGCTTCCATAACCCCTGCGATCAAGGTATTGAAGGTATGACGCTCTTCAAAGACCTCATTCGAACGTACCAGGGCTTCATAGACTTTCTTACGAGCCGCTTTTTCTTCCTTCGAAAGCGAGCTGTGCTCAATCGTCGGGATTTCTTCAGTCGCATATGCATTACCTGAACGGTCTGCAAAACGTTTCAAGAACCTGAAAGCACCCTCAACTGCAGAATCATTCCACTCCAGCTCCTGTGTCGGTGGAGCAGCGAACAAGATAAACAGACGAGCCGTATCCGCACCGTATTTTTCTACAAGAGCATCCGGATCCACCGTATTCCCCTTGGACTTTGACATCTTTGCACCGTCTTTAAGCACCATTCCCTGAGTCAACAGGTGGTTAAATGGCTCATCCGTGTTCACATACCCAAGATCACGCATTACTTTCGTAAAGAAACGGGCGTACAGGAGGTGAAGAATTGCATGTTCGATCCCACCGATGTAATGGTCCACACCCATCCAGTAATCCAGTTCTTTGGCATCAAAAGCCTTGTCTTCCCAGATCCCCGGGCTCGCTGTATAACGTAGGAAGTACCAAGAAGATTGTACAAAGGTATCCATCGTATCCGTCTCACGGATAGCGTCTTTGCCACACTGAGAACACTTACAATGTTTCCAGGTCGGATGATGGTCCAAAGGATTTCCTTCGCCTGTGATCTGCGCATCTTCAGGAAGAGCAACCGGAAGGTTCTCTTTTTTCTCCATGACAAGACCACAATCTTCACAATGGATAAACGGAAGCGGAGCACCCCAGTAACGTTGTCTAGAGACCCCCCAGTCTTTAAGTTTGAAGTTGATGACCTTCTTACCCAGACCTTCTGTCTCAAAATGATGCATTATCTTAGACTGAGACTCCTTGGACTTCATCCCGTCAAACTCACCGGAATCAAAAAGAATACCACCTTCTGTATACGCACAATCTGCAGGAAGTTCTCCCTCTTTGGGTTTGATGACCGCCTTGATTGGAAGATCATATTTTTTTGCGAAATCATAATCTCTGTCGTCATGGGCAGGTACTGCCATGACCGCACCCGAACCGTAATCCATCAGGACAAAGTTCGCGATCCATACCGGAATGCTTTTGCCTGTCAGCGGATGTATCACAGAGATATCCAATGGCACCCCTGCTTTCTCTTTTTGTCTATCAATAGACGAAGCATTTTTCATCCCATTGATCTGCTCACTTGCATCCTCGCTCAGGAGATTATTCTCCAGCATATAACTGACGATCTCATGCTCTGGTGCAAGGGCACAATAAGAGACACCATAGATCGTGTCCGGACGGGTAGTAAAGACATCAAACTTCTCAAATGCATTGTTCAACTTTGCCTTGGAAGCCTCATCAAAATGAAGATCAAACTCTAGACCCGTTGACTTGCCGATCCAGTTCTCTTGCATAGTAAGTACCTGCTTAGGCCACCCACCCTCTAGTTTTTTAAGGTCTTCGAGCAGTTCATCGGAATAATCCGTGATCTTGAAATAATACTGGTTCATCTCTTTTTTAACGACAGGAGTATCACACCGCCAGCAACATCCGTCAACAACCTGCTCATTGGCCAGTACAGTCTGATCATTCTCACACCAGTTCAACAGACCCTTTTTAGAATACATCAGACCCTTGTTGAACATATCGATGATAAAACCCTGTTCGAATTTAGTGTAGAGTTCATCCGAAGTGGCAAACTCCCGTTTCTTGGAGAAAGAGAGTCCTAGGCGTGATAGTTCTTCACGCATATAATCGATATTGTCATAGGTCCATTTCTTTGGATGTGCTCCATTCTTGATCGCTGCGTTTTCTGCAGGCATCCCGAAACTGTCCCAACCTATAGGGTGAAGGACATTTTTACCTGCTTGTCTGTAATAGCGGGCAAAAGCGTCCCCTATTGTATAGTTACGTACATGTCCCATGTGCAAACGACCACTTGGGAACGGAAACATCGATAAGACATATTTTTTGTCTAGACTGTAATCTTCACTCGGCTCAAAACTCTCATTTTGCTCCCAGAACTTTTGCCATTTTGTTTCTACTTCAGATGGATTATATTCCATATATCTATATCCTGATTAATCTAATTTACTCATATAAGCATGAGGTATCATCAATACTAAATCCTAGGGACTAACACTTAAGAGTGATGATGAAAATGAGAAGAGAGAGCTTCTCTCTTCTTTACTAATACTCTTCTCTGGTACGTGCACTCTCAACCAGTACAAGACCCATTGAGAAAAGGTTTGCGATCAAAGCACCGATCGCAAGTGCGATCGCCCATTCTGTATTCCCGACGATCACCAGGTACACAAAGGCAGGGATCAGGTGTAAATCAGCCACCAGTGAACTTGCTAAAAGCTCAGCTGCGAGCAGATTACGTACACCGATCTTCAATATGGTAGAGACAAGATTAAGTGATCCCGCCATAAACAGTGCAATCGCAGAGTGCTCATATAAAAAGCCTGCCGTCGATGTTAATGACATCAACGTGAAAAATACGTAAATAACCTTACCCCAATCCATTTGCTTCCTTTAGAATTAAATTTTCACCGCAGTCTACAGTGTTCCCTGCTCAAACTGCGCACGCATACGCTCTTTTTCAATACGTCTTTGTTCTTTATTCGCCTGCTTGGTTCTAAAATCCTTGATATCAAATCCCAACCAGATCAACACCGGTGAAGCGACAAAGATAGACGAATAGGTACCTACAATTATACCCACTAAAAGGGTAAATCCAAATCCATGGATGATCTCACCGCCCCACAACCATAAGGTCAATACAACAAAAAATGTCGTTAATGAGGTCAATGTCGTACGGGACAGGGTACGTGT
>JBFEXS010000133.1:0-3714 GCA_041562555.1 Sulfurimonadaceae bacterium | reverse complement strand
AGAAAGAGCGTTCGATGCTCATGTGTCAGCGCAAGGAAGTCTGAACACAGATCAAAGAGTTTTGCAGAACTCTCATAGACCGATGTCTTCGTTTTAGGTGCAAAACGATCAAGTATACTGCGTATGCTTGGATTGTAATTGTGCGGAAACCTGTCATTTTCAGAGCGTAAGAGATCTGAAAGAAAAAGGCCCTCTCTGACTCCGACTCCAGATGAAATGATCTGTTTGGCGTCAATATGTTTTATCAAAAGTGTAAGGATAAGCAGACCGGGCTGGATCACATCCAGTCGTTCCTCTTTAACACCAAGTTTTCTCAAGCCCTTTTGGTCTGCATTCAGGAGTGTGTCGAAGTAAGCCTGTTCACTCTGAATATCAAAACTGAAACCGTGGAGTTTTTTGAATTGCACCTCTTCTCTATCCAAAACCATTTTTGAAAGGGCGCGGAGTGTTCCACCGATGCCGATAATACGCTCATGCTTCAAAGATGAGGGAAGCTTTTCAAACTCGCGAAGTATATGTGACTTCGCCCCTTCTATATCGCCATTGTCAAAATAAAGCTCTTTAAGTCGTACCGTGCCTAGGTCCAATGAGTAAGTCTGGGTGACTTTTCTGTCAGTGTAATAGGCTATTTCTGTGGAACCTCCGCCGATGTCAATACTCAGGCCGCTGTCGAGATGAAGCAGGTTTGCGACTGCAATGCCACCGAGATAGGCTTCTTTCTCCCCTGATATGACCTTAATGGATATCTTGAGCTCTTTTCTCACCTTGTTTAAAAACTTTTTTTGATTGGGAGCGTCTCTGAGAGCGGATGTTGCGACACAAAGTGTCTTGTTTACCTTATAGCTTTGCAGAATATAAGAGAATTCTTGGAGGGCATCAAAGGCGCGCTGTGTAGGTTCTTTTTGAAGTTCACCATCGTTTTCATAAGCATTCTCGCTAATTCGGACGCGTGATTTGGCTTCATGCAGAAGATGGAAGGCAAAACGACTGGTACGTTCATAAATGACCATGCGTACAGAGTTCGATCCTATGTCAATGACTGCTGTACGTTTGGCCATAAATCGGAAAGACTACTCTTCTTTTTGAAGTTGATCGTATTTAAATTTGAGCTCGGCTATAGTTTCAATATTATCTTTATCAAGCTCAAAACAGTCTACAGGGCATACTGCGATACATGCCGGTTCATCATAATCACCAACACACTCAGTACAACGGTCCGGATCGATAATATAGATAGGATCACCTTCTTCAATAGCAGCCGTTGGACACTCATCACGACATGCATCACAAGCAATACATTCGTCATTTATAAGTAGAGACATTAAATACCTTCATGATACCGGTTTTCTAAATCGGTATGGGCTTTTTAACCCAGAAATTCGATAGAGATTTATAGCAAAAGAAAGCTTGAAGTTATTTTAAATTTTAACTATAAAGTTTGATTGGAACTTTTTATTGGATTTCTTTAAATGGAGCTTGGCTGCAAAGTAGCCTAAAATAAGAAAATCTTAATTTGGGCTAGGAAGGGCACAGCTCAGTGAAGAAGAGATTTCGAGGCTTGCGATTGTCCCTTGTATCCCGTCTGTACGATTTGTGATGCTGATACGCGCATTGAGGGCGTCTGCCGCACTTTTAGAAAGGAATAGACCCAGTCCGACACCACTTTTGTTTCCTGAACGCTTAAAAGGTGCGAAGTGATCAAAGGTCTCATCAACACCAACACCCTCATCAATGACCTGGATACATAACCCCTTTTCTGTCTGAAAACTTTTGAGCAGTACAATTTTTTCCGAAGGGGTGAATTTCAGAGCATTTTGCAAGAAATTTTGAATAATCTGGTTGAGGAGTGTGGTCTGAAGTGTAGCCATAAAAAGATCTGGTTGAAAATCCATTTCAAGTTCTTTAGACTCATTTTCCGCGAGGAGCTTGAAATCATTCCCTTTCTTTCGCAGGTAATCGATAACATCGACCTCTTGGGGCGCTTCAAGTTGTGCACCCTCTTGACGTCCGATATTCAGAATGTCAGCAATGATCTTGTTCATCTCGTCAATGGTTTTGTTGTTGAGTTTGATAGCCTCAATATATTCTTGTGCCTCTCGTTTCTTGATGAGCGTGACCTGGTTTTTCAACTTCATAACGGCAAGGGGTGTCTTAAGTTCATGGGCCGTACCGATAAAAAGTTCTTTTTGATATTTGACAAAGTTCTGAAGGCGGGCGATGAGATGGTTTAAGGTCTCTCCCAACGGTAAGAACTCGACAGGAAGCTGTTCGGTTTTGATCGGTCGTATAAGGTTTTCGTTCATATTCGCCAAGCGGTGCGTAAGGGCTTTGATCGGTTTGATCAGCATGGTTGAAAGGGTGATCGCATAGATGATGATAATGATAAAACCAAGGACATTGATAATAAATATAGAGTTAAGGATCTTTGTCAGGAGACGCTTTGTATTGGTAATGTTCTCTGTTACCTTGATATAGCTGTTATCACTCAGGTGAAAGGGATAGATAAGACTTAAGCGGGTCCTGTTCTCATGGGTTGTCTCAATCAGACTGATCGTGCCATCAAAGTCCGGGTCAGAAAACATTTCAATATTCAATCCGGAGATACTGTCGGTCCCATCGATCACAGATTCTACGGATTTAAAAGCAACTACATGTTTCGCGATTCGCATGAGTTCTTCTTTCTTATCGTCATAGATGGATTGTTGAATAAACAGATATAAGATTGATGAGAAGATAAAGATCAAGGCAGCGGATGCAAAGAGTAGTTGAAGTAAAAATCGTGAACGGATACTTTTTTGATATGAAAACATAGAACGTCTTTTTTATAAAATGATGAGAATTATAACATGAAGTGAAAAATGTATTCAGGTTTTAGAGAAGAAAAGAACGATTCATTTCGAAGAGGAAGTTCCAAGGTCTAAGACCTTGAAATGATTTATACTTCTTTTGGAAAACAGAAACGGTAACCGCGACGGCGTACTGTTTCGATTGTTGTGATGTTTAAAGGTTTGTCCATCTTTTGACGGATTTGGTTGATTGCGACCTCGATGACGTTTGGCGTTACAAGCTCAGGTTCTTCCCAGATAGCATCAAGCAGTTGCTCTTTTGATACGATTTGATCACGGTGACGAGCAAGGTGAGTAAGTACTTCAAAAGGTTTACCCTTAAGCTCGATATCTTTCTCTTTATAGGTGATCTTCTCTTCTTCAGGGTTGATGATAAGGTCTTCGATCTCGATGATGTTCGAGCCGCCAAAACGCAGACGTGCCGCAAGACGGGCAACCAATACATCAAAGTCAAAAGGTTTACGGATATAATCATCAGCACCGGCATTTAGCGCTTCGATTTCACTCTCGTTGTCATCACGTGCAGAGATCACGACAACACAGGTCTTTGGTGTGTTTGTCTTGATATTACCGATAATATCGATACCATTTCCATCTGGTAGCATCCAGTCCATTAATACTAAATCATAATTACGAATATCAAGATAGTACTCACCATCTTTTACGTTTTCAACAACATCACTCTGGTAACCGAACTCTTTAAGACCTTCGGCAAGTGTTTTGTTTAGTGTTACTTCATCTTCAATAATAAGAATGCGCATGTAGCGTCCTCACAGGTAAAATTTTGCTGGGATTATAACACAGTTTTAGAAAAATTTAAAGTTTTTTTTAGAAAATCTTAAAATTTCTTTCAGTAATTTTTAACATT
>JBFEXS010000132.1:0-4084 GCA_041562555.1 Sulfurimonadaceae bacterium | reverse complement strand
TTTAGCATGTCCTGGAAACAACTGTTCAATACTCTCCTTTCCCTTTTGGGTGATCGAAAGTATTGATGAGCGTTTGTCTTTTGGATCAGGGACAGAACTGATCATCCCGTCCCGTTTTAGATTTTTTATGACTACAGTGGTGTTTCCATGGGTTCCCATGGTGAGTGCAGTGATCGTCCCTATGCTCATGTCACCTCTATGGTATAAAACCTCTAAGACCTGAAACTGGTTTATGGTCAGATCATATGATTGAATATACGCAGACTCCTTCGCTCGTATCTTGTTATACGCTCTGAACAGCTGTATCCAGGTCGACATTGCCCGATCGGCATTGTGACCGTAGCTTTTGTCTGTGTGTACTTTCATCATATGTCTCCTATAAAGCATTATATTACTAACTAGTAATAAAGTCAATACGTTTATCGCAACAATTATTTAACAGCATACATGTTAGCATTAGGAAAAGTTATTAATCCAAGGCCATAGTATGTTGAAGTTTCCAGGTTTTTCAGATGTAGAAAAAATCCATGAGGGAAAGCGTTCCACGATCTTCTCAGCTACCAAAGATGCTCAAAGTGTCATCATCAAATACCTCAATAAAGAAAATCCGACTGCTGATGATATTGTCCATTATCAGTACGAATACGAACTATTAAAAGATATTGATGATGTCTGCTTTATGAGAGTGCTTGACTTCCAACTCTATGAAAACTCCTGTTTTATCGTCATGGAAGATGCCCGTATGAAAAGTGTCGAAGAACTGCTCAAGGACACTCAGCTGGATATGAAACAGAAACTTAATTTGGCTCTGGAGATGACAAAGTTACTTGACAGACTGTATGATAGGCATATCATACATAAATCATTTACACTCTCAAATATCCTGTATGACCCGGATAACAGTACAGTTAAATTGACGAATTTTGCTTCAGCCATTACACTTTCATTTGAACAGAATATATTCAAGAACCCTCATGCTCAGGAAGGCGAGCTCTGTTATTATTCTCCTGAACATACAGGACGCATGAATCGAAATGTCGATTACAGAAGTGACTTTTACTCCTTTGGTGTATGTCTGTATAAACTGTTCTGCGGTGTTTTTCCCTTTGAAGAAGAGAACAGGTTGAAACTTTTTCATTTGATCATCGCCAGTATGGCAATACCTCCGCATGAACGTCTTGCATCGATTCCCACTGCGCTGAGTAAAATCATCATGAAACTGCTTGAAAAGAATGCGGAGGATCGTTATCAGAGTGTGCATGGTCTACGTTCGGATATCTCAAGGCTCATCGATAAACTGGGTACAGGGGCTGATGTGGATTTTGACGTATGTCAGGATGATCACACCGGAGTATTGCACATCCCGCAGAAACTCTTTGGAAGAGAAGATGAAGTCAAGACGCTGATGGGTTCATTCAAACGTGTCTCTGAAGGAGCAAAAGAGATCCTGTTGGTCTCAGGATATTCCGGTGTCGGAAAGTCTGTACTCGTGAATGAAGTGCATAAACCAATCACCAAAAAACAGGGATTCTTTATAGAAGGAAAGTTTGATCAATTTCAAAAAGACAAGCCTTATCTGACAATGGTTCAAGCCTTCAGCACGTGGATTGAGCACATTATGAACGAGCCAAAACCCGAACAGGAAAGATGGAAAGAGAGACTTTTGCATGCTTTGGGACGTAATGCTCAGGTTATCATCGAGCTTATACCCGCCTTTGAACGATTATTAGGGAAGCAAGCCCCTGCCGAGACACTAAGCGGCATTGAGGCACAGAACCGTTTTAACTTTTTGTTCACCTCATTGGTCAACTGTATCGCGTCAAAAGAACATCCTTTGGTACTCTTTATCGACGACCTGCAGTGGAGTGATCAGGCAACACTCAACCTGATAGAGACACTTTTCCTGGATGCGCAAAGTTCTTATTTCCTTTTATTCGGTGCCTATCGTGATAATGAGGTCGACGAGACACATCCGTTTATCAAAAGTATGGAACAGATGAAAAAAGAGGGTGTGACCATAGGTGATCTGCGTATCGGTAATCTTACAAAAGAGGATGTGACCGGTCTGCTCTCAGAGACATTGGACCAATCCGCAGAACGGATATTGGAGCTCGTCGATCTGATCTATGAGAAGACTGCAGGAAATGCTTTTTTTGTCAATAATTTCATCGAAGCACTCTATCATGAGGGCCTTTTATGTTTTGATTTCGATACACAAGCATGGATATGGAATATTCAGGCAATCAGAGACAAAAAACTCACCGATAATGTCGTGGACCTGATGTCAAAAGAGATATCAAAGTTTTCAGGGGATACGCAAAAAGCCCTGACGATGGCTGCGTGTATCGGGAACAGATTCGATCTGAACACCTTAAGCATCATCAGTGAGCGCACTATCAAGGACTTGGCATCGGACCTATCGGAAGCTTTGAGACGCGGATTAATCATTCCTCTTAAAGAAGCGTATAAATATATCGATTACACCCATGATGAATGCAATGTGGTCTATAAGTTCGCCCATGACAGGATTCAGCAGGCGGCTTACTCGTTCTTAAGTGAAGAGGGCAAACCCAGTGTCCACCTTCGTATAGGAAAACTGCTTAAGGAAAACACCAAAGACGAGGCTCTTGATGATAAGCTGTTTGATATCGTCAATCACATGAACATCGGGGCCTCTTTGATCCTGGACAAAGGTTTACGCCAAGAGATGTCGGTGCTGAACTATAAGGCCGCTCTAAAAGCGCAAAAATCTGTTGCTTTTCAGGCAAGTTATGACTTTTTGACATTCTCTCTGGAGTATATGGATGAGCATCACTGGGAAGATGATTACGGACTCTCCTATGATGCCTATTTGATGAAGTCAGAAGTCTCATATATGGTGCAGGACTTCGCAACGTCCAAGGTATTGATCGAAGAGATCTTGTGCCATGCCAAAACGGGAGTCGAAAAAGCCAAGGCACAAAATGTTTCGGTGTTGAGAGAGACGATGCAGGGGAACTACTCTGAAGCGATCGCATTTGGGCGTGAGGGTATGAAGAACATCGGGTTTTCACTTCCGGAGGATGCCTATGATGAGAACTTCGGAAAAGACCTGCATGAAATAAACAGCTACCTGCAGACACATACGATTTCTTCATTAGGCGACCTTCCTGTGTGTGAAGAGGAGTCTGTCATCGTTGCGACAGCACTTTTAATGAACATGGGACCACCGACATATATGGCATTCAAACCTCTTTATCCTATAGTCTGTTCACGTTTTGTCCTATTGGCGATCAATCATGGGAATACCTTGTACTCTTCTATTGCATATTCAAATTACGGGATTGTTTTGGCCGCTATGATGGGACAATATGATGCGGGATATGAGTTCGGACTCGTCTCATTGAAGGTTGGCAAAGCATTTAAGAACATGCAGCAGGTGTGTAAAAACAGTTTTATGTTTGCGACAATCCTGAATAATTGGGTGCATCCTATCAAAATGGGTGATGCGATCAATGAAGAGGGGTATCAGATCGGTATCCAGTCCGGTGATCTTCAGTTTGTAGGATATATTCTGTTCAGTAAACTCTTACTTTCTTATGTGCAGGGGCATGCCTTGGATGAGATCAAAGAGAAACTGCCATTCTCCTACCGGTATCAGGAAAAGACACATAATAAATGGGCTATCGATAATATCGGTGCTTTATCCTTTGCCGTCAATAGGCTCAAGGGTGAGATGCCTACACTGATAAGTGAAGAGGAGTATCTGGACTCGGTCAGTGACGACGAGGGTCAGAGCGGTCTGTGTTTTTACAAGATATTTATGGCTCAGGTGGAGTTTATCTTTAAAAATTATGAGAAATCGCTTGCCCTGAGCGAAGAGGCGGCGTCTATCCTGTTTAATATTTACGGTTTTTTACCTGTTTTAGACAATAATTATTATCACTCATTGTCATGTTCTATGCTGGCCTTAAAGAAGCCGAGAGATGAACGGCAAGAAGAAAGGCCTGTTTGGCTAGACGACCGCTGAACGGGGTGCCGGCAGACATGCACGCCCGTTGGTGCCTCCCCTCTCAGAGCGGACTTTCCAGTCCGCTAAATTGCC
>JBFEXS010000131.1:0-4103 GCA_041562555.1 Sulfurimonadaceae bacterium | reverse complement strand
TGTGAAGAAGTTTGGTTGCGGAAATAGGATTTGAACCTATGACCTTCGGGTTATGAGCCCGACGAGCTACCGAGCTGCTCTATTCCGCGACACGAAGATTTTTACTAAAATCTTGAAAAAAGGTGGATGGGGTAGAGGGATTCGAACCCCCGAATATCGGTACCAAAAACCGAGGCCTTACCGCTTGGCGATACCCCAAGACAAGACTTAAACTCATGTTTAAGAGGGCGAAATTATAGGCTATTATTTTAATTTTGTCAAGGGGTGGAAGAAATAAATTTGATATTTGTCCTGAATCAATTACTGCCAAGTATCTGATAGGTGCGTTTACCACGTATGTCTCCGAAGAGAACTACATCCTTAAGGAGTACATTTTTGGCGAATCCGTCATTATCAAAGACCACATGCAGTTCCCCTTGTTTGCTTTGAAAGATCTGTTGATGCAGTATGATCGTCAGAAGTTGGCCTTCAACATCTGCCATACTCTTACGCAGAGAAAGTGTCTTGTTGTGATCGGGAACTTGAATGTCAATCGTACAGTTCTCGGACTTCGATCCGATAGCCGAAAGTTTCTTTTGGTCACCCTCTTGCATCCCCGGCAGTTCTTTTTGGGTGTTGAAGAACAAAGAGAGAAGGTCATTGTCCGTAAAAAAATGGAAGTCTTCTTTTGAATAGGAAAAGTCAGAAATAGTGATCTTGGTGTTTTTCATCGTCTGCGTGTCAAACATGGTCTTGGTTATCAGCTCTTCTTTAGCCTTGTAACTGAGTACCTCTTCATGCTTGTGATCAAATAAGAAGATATTGCTTTTATTATAGTGATCGTTCTGACGATGCTTGACAAAGACATCAGGACGCAGGATGCCGTCAATGATCTTGCCTTGAGAGATATATTGCTCTTTACGGTTTTGGGTCAAAAGGGCAGTCATACCTGTTGTCCACGCGAAGACCTCGATAAGATAGCTCTCCTTGTCATAGGTATAGGTGATCTCGGCCTGGCCGATCTCGCCGACAATACCGAAGCTTACATCGTAGCCAGCTTTGATCGATTGGGCGTATAAAGGGGACAAAGATATCAATAGACTAAAAAGGATCTGTTTCATAGCGGCATTATACAGTGAGTTTGTGTAAATGCGGATGAGGTGTAAGCTTAAGCCAGTCGTTTGGATCATGGGACGAAGGCAGAGGAAAGTCTTTTGTCGCTATTATGTCATCCTTAAAACAGACAAGGACAAGAATGGAACAGATTAATACCCTGTTAGAAAAATATAATCATTTTAGATATGAGCAGATCCGCTCGGTTCAGAACCTGAGCGAGACATCGAAATTGGTGACACTTGTAGTGCAGGATGACGAAGGTGAAGATACGGATGTAATCAAGATAGAGTTCTCCGGTATCTCTGCTTCACGTATCCTGGAAAACTCGGTTTTACCGATGCTGGATATGACAAGCGGGATTACACTGATCAAAGAACATGGTCTATACGGGTTTGCGTTGGGAAGCGGTACGGCAATGCTGCATGTGCACAATGCGCCTCTGTATATCGTATCGTCAGATGTTAAACTGGTAGAGAGTTAATCACACAATACACAGATAAGCGATCTAGATAATTATGCTAGTATTCGCAATTGATTTTTAGATAAAAAAAGGGAAAAAGATGGCAAATGGAAAAGTACTGTCGTTGTATATGACGATGCCTTCGATGATGCGTGTCGGGCACCGTATGGTATGTGATGACTTTGATTGTGATCAAGCCGGGATCATCGGCGATAAAGATTATGATAACGGGGCGGAGCATGTGATGCTGCTTGTCTCCAAAAAAAGTTATGACATCATAGAAGAGGCAGATCTTGTTTTGGACAAGGGTGTCCTGATGGAAAACATCTATGTGGATATCGATCTGAATCACCTGCAAAAGGGATCGATCATCGAGATAGGGGAGACCTTGCTTGAAGTGACGGGTCCATGTCATGCGTATCGTTATCTTTATGCTTTTTCTCCAGACCTTCCGGAGCTGCTCGAAAACAAACGCGGGATCTTCGTCAGACCGGTTGAGTACGGGACGCTTACCGTCGGTGATGAGGTAAGTGTGGTAAAAGAGGCCTAAGATGGGAAAAGTCGGTATTGGTATCGATTACAGCAATATCTGCAAAGACTATAATACTTCTTATTTGGATCGGGATAATACCGACCCTGCTACGAAAAAATGTATGACCCAGGTGCTTACCTGGACCAAAGCCTTCTTATCAGAGTTTTTGGAGGCATTTGATTACGGGATGTTTCATCTGCATTCAAGTACACCGGTGAAGATCGATGAGATCGCATCAAAACGTTTTTTGTTTTATTCATTGGAAAAAGAGATCACCTTGCAAGAGTATGTCTTACAGAAAAACTATGTGGAGTATAGTTCCCTAAATGCCTGGGGGATGCAAGAAGACGCAGGTGTTTTGATACAGAATGATGAAGACGGTGAGGGAATCTATCTTTATATGGATGAAAACTCCAAAGAACATCAATGGATCATGCAACGCTTATCCGATCTTTCTCTGGAAGAGGTCCCTTTTCCTACCAAATAGACTATGAGGGCCTAGTCCTCATCCTCATCTTCCTCATCAATGCCAAGGTTCTCAATAAATTGCTCAGCCAGTGCATCGGCTTTATTATAAAACTTATCTGCTATCTCGGGAATAAAGAGTTCATAGACAACACCGTGAAAGAGTTTCAACCAGCGCTCAAATGTCTCACGGTGCAGCGGTCCAAGAAAGGCATGAGGAGGGAAGGGGTCTCCCCAGTAGCCATGGCGTTCTCCCGTCATCATCAAAAGCCAGAAGCGTGTGAGGGTATTGAGATGTTCATACCATTTGTCATTATTGAGATCATCACCAAGGGCTCTGATGAAGAAGGGACCTACGATATCATCCTTAAGTACGACAGTATAAAAGGTGCGCACCATTGTCTCGATATTTCCCCGATCAGCAGTGTCAAATGGCATGTTTTTCTCCTCTATGTATGATGATATGAGTATAACCAAAGTTCTATTTAGAGCCCGTTATGCAAAAAGAATTATGCGAGTATAAAGCAGAAAAGTTAAGTTTTATCCTTACATGCAGTACAAATATTACATGCTAGAATACGAAAATTTTTTTATGGGATGCGAATAATATGGCTGAGCAGAAGACAAAACGTTATCTAGAGATGCAACTGGATGAACTGAAGACTGAATATGGAGAAGAGGCTGATCAGAGTACTACGACTTCCAAAGATAATAAAAATGAAAAAAATGCAAAGATCGCTGAGATCTATGAAGATTGTTGGGAATATGAAGAGGACCTCGCAGGATTCGAGGCAGAACTCGAGATCGTCAAAGCAAATGACTTAAACGAGATAGCCCAAGCATTGATCGAAGCATTTCCCGGTGAAGAGCGGGACTATGCTCAAGAGCTACAAACAGTTGTACAAAATACCTGGATCAATCTTGTTGAGGTGGAACAGAGTCATCCGCAAGAACAACTCGATCTGATCAGGTCAACATCGTTCTGCGAGCTTGTGGATAAGTTCAATACTGCTTTTTCCGACTATAAAGGTGACTTTAAAGCAGAAGTCCGAGAGGCACTGATCAAACGTTGGGAAATGCTGATATCGATCAAGAAAGCGCATATCAAAGAAGAGTTGGCTGAGATCAAAACGATGGGTCTAAAACCAAATTATGTCAAAAGAATATACAAACAATACCACAATATTGACTAAAACCGTCACTTTTTGTTAAGTATATAGACTTCCGATTGGGGATACATTTATGCAAAACATATGCACAAAAAATGTGCATAAACCCCAATTTTCCTTATCTTCGCTTGGACAAGCAAAAAAACAATAAAAAAATTTCAAAAGAAAAGTCAAAGGTTTTTTGAGTAAAATTCCTTTTCTAAAACATGCAATGTAGTAGATAAAGAAATTCTTACGAACACCATGAAAATGTTATTAGGATATTTATTTATAGATTAACACTACATCGTCCTTAAGTCTAGTTGTCGGGAAGATGGCCGGATCTAAGATCTATGTTTAAGTTATCATATGGGAGTAAACGAATGTATTATGTAGCAAAAGT
>JBFEXS010000130.1:0-4210 GCA_041562555.1 Sulfurimonadaceae bacterium | reverse complement strand
GGAACTCACTTTTTGTCTGATTGGCTTTTTCTGCGATCTGCCGTTGTTCTTTTGCGTCTTCTAGTGCCAGTTCAAGTTTCTTCTCATTTTCGTGCAGTGATGCGGTACGCTCTGAGATCCTCTGTTCGAGTTCCTGTTGTGAGCGGCTGATGATCTGGATCATCTCCAGTAACTGTATGGATAGTTTTTTTATGATACCTACACCAAAGGGTTTGAAGGTCACCGCATAGTCTCCTCTCTGAAGATCGGAGATGATCTTCTCAAACTGCTCCAAAGGTCTAAAAAACAGACTGTTGTTCATCTGTTGCAGGGCGAAGAGGGCGAGGAGAAAGAAAAGGGAGATAAACAGTACAAATTCATAATTATTCAGCAGGTTTAAGGACTGGATGTCGATGAGTGTCAGACTGAACCATTCGATCTCAGGCAGGTAGGCAACACCGACAAGTTTTTCTTCCCCTCCCAACTCCAGCCAGACAGTAGACAGCTCTTTGTCCGGGTCTTGTAGGATCGTCTCTATCTCAGCTTGAACCAATGCCGTATTCTGGCTGTTTTCAAGTAAAACACTCAGGGTCTTATACTCATCGTTGGACTTGGTAAGACTTGAGTAGTCGATGTTGGCACTATTGCGATCGAGCTGAACAGCAAGGTCTTTGTTGACAAAGATGTTTCGGATACCTGTTTGATCGATATCTACCGACTCTTTGAGAAACTCTTCAAGGGAAAGACCGGTTCCTATGATACCAAGTACTTCATCCCCCTCTTTGAGCAGAAAGTTGATCCAGACTTTGACGGTTCCCAGTTCGGTGTCCTTGTTCACATTGATCTGATAATCGTTGTCCAGAGTAATCGCCTTGTAAAACCATTCATCATCTTTGTTAGACTTTGAGAGGGTGTAGCGGAGTTGATCCTTGTCATATTGATTGTTTGCGTCATTAAAATAGTAGTGACCGCTTTTTGTAAAGGCCGCAAAATAACTGCGATCATGAAATGTCAAACGATACTTTTCCAGTACTGCCAGACCCTCTTTGCGAACAGAGGGATTCTCATCATCACGTGCCATCTTCAGAATAGCAGGTTCGTTGGCCATCTTTTTAGCAATATTGACTTCATGCAGGATCGGTAAAAGCGTGCGATACTTATCAAACATTACCTGCTTTTGGGTAAAACGCTCAGCCCACTGTTGGTTGATGTCGCTGCTGATCTTGGAGACATAAAACCAAAGCACTCCGCAGAAGAAAAAATATAGAAGTGATAATAAGAGTGTGTAGCGGGTCTTTAGTCTCATCAGCTTGTCTTTAAATAGAGTTTGCCTTTTAGAGCAAGTTATAATTTTAGATTATGCCATTCAATTGATAAAAATGCAACTTATGATGTTAATAATTGCTCGATTATGATTTGGTACTGGAGGAAGATGATCGATGGGGACGCTCTTAATATGCAGTTGATATGGAAAAATTTCAGGATTTAAATTAACAATAATCTTGTATTCTGATTGAAGATAGTCTGTGTTATCGTTGGACAAAAAAAGGGGAGATGATGGGTGTGTTAAGATATGAAGATGCAGATCTTGCTAAATTGCTCTTACGTTTAATGGTCGGTGGGTTAATGCTCTTTCATGGAGTAAATAAGCTTTTTCATGGGGTCTCTTTCATTGAAGGTTTGATGACAGGTGCGGGTCTGCCTGCATTTTTTGCTTATGGCGTATATGTGGGAGAGGTCATTGCTCCACTTATGCTACTCCTTGGATATCGTGTGAAGATAGCTTCATTATTACTGATGGCTTCGATGTTCGTAGCGATATGTCTGGTACATTCGGGGGATCTCTTCACTCTTAATGAACATGGGGCATGGGGAGTCGAATTACAGATGTTCTATATCCTGGGTGCGGCCGCTATCTTCTTGCTCGGTGAGGGAAAATATAGTCTGGATGCACGAAAATAGCAGGATAGGGGAGATTCTGTTAGGTGTTTGGCAATAAGTTGGTCTATAATATTGAGAAATCATATGAAAGCGACGCAAAAGGTGAACTACGAACAGACTCCGCTTGAATGTTTAGAGATAAAAAATGACGTTTCTGAAGTGATTATTATGCTTCAGGGTGCACATATCGTCCATTTCCACAGCCGCGGTAATAAACCGCTCCTATGGCTCAGTGAAACAGCACTGTTTGAAGAAGCCAAGGCCATTCGCGGGGGTATTCCCCTCTGTTGGCCCTGGTTTGGTGCCCATCCCTCAGACCCTGATCTCCCCAATCACGGTTTTGCCCGTACCTCCTTGTGGAAGCATATCAATACTGAAGAGCTAAGCAAAGAAGAGACACGGGTCACTCTTGGCCTGAGTGAGAGTGAAGAGAGCCTGCGACTATGGCCCTACCGTTTTGAACTAGTGCTTGAGATACGTATCTCCAATGACTTAGAGCTCTCTTTGACAACCATCAACAGGGATGATAAGCCCTTTGCCCTCACACAGGCGCTTCACACCTACCTGTCGGTGGAAGATATCCGCAGTACCCATATTGAAGGTCTGGACAAGAAACTCTATTATGACAAGGTGAGCAACACTCATGGAAACCTTCAAGGGACGTGCCTTGCTTTCGACCGTGAGATAGATAGGATATATCAGGATATCAAGGCCCCACTGGTGATAAAGGGCAAAACAGAGGAGATAGATGTCATGACGGAGGGGTCTCATACTGTCGTGATATGGAACCCCGGAGAGAGTCTTGCTGCCAAGATGGCAGATCTGAGTGATCATACTACAATGCTTTGTGTCGAGAGCGCAAATGTTCTTGATGATAGGGTATTGCTTGAACCGGGCGGGAGACATACCTTAAGTACGATTATCAGACAGCGGAATAGAACCGTTTAATCAGATAGGGTCTCTCGGGACTCATCAAGCAGTTGACGCAGATCCTGTTCTATCTGTACGAAATCGTAGGGATAGAGAGGATAGATGAAGCGCAGCCGGTCCGTATCGGCGTAGCGTTTGACTGCATATAGATGTGTTGAATGGTCATATTCCCCCGAGCGGAAGAGTGAAGAACTGAAGTAGACATTGAAGGTCTCTGTATAGCGTTTTAGGGCCTCTTTTTTAAGGTAGACACCTTTGAACTCCGGGTGAAAAGCAGTGGCAAAGATATGGGGAAGATCGGTGGCTTCGGGAACAGAGAGATCGATAAACCTGATACCGATACGCTTTCTCATCTCTGCAGGGAGAGTGGGGTACCATTTTCCAAGACTCTCGAGACGGGGTGTACAGACATCAACACAGCCCGAATATCCAAAAAACACCAGTTCAACATCCCTGGTGCCGTTAAGGACTCTTTCAAGTGCAATCTCCTGATGTAACTCAACACGCGAAAGTCCCTGTGGAAAGAACGAGGGCAAGAGAACAACCAAAGCTGAAAGGGCAAAGATCATCAAAAATGCTAGGAGGTAAAGTAGTCTTTTTTTCATGTAGAAATAGTATAACTAATCATAATACAATTCTAGATTAAGTTATAAAGGGTTCTTTTATATGAAAGTAGTATACTGATAGCAGACAAATTTAAGAATATGGAATTGCTACATGAATTGGTCCGTATTGTATAAGATCCCCGAAAATGTTAAAGAGGCGTTTGCTGAGAGTTATATAAAGGCTGACAAGGTCATGTTGGTGCTCATTTTTGCGCAGTGGATGGCAGCCGTCCTCTTCTCTTCACACACATATAATACCTATTGGTACGGCCTGTTCAGCGGCGGTATCATCTTTGGTGTCAACTTCTTGCTGTATCAGAAATACCGTGGGACCCAGTTGATGCGTCTGGTGGTAGCGGTGAGTATGATGCTTTTTTCATTGATCTATATCCAACAGCAATTGGGTCGGATCGAGATGCATTTTCATGTCTTTATAGCTTTGGGTATTCTGACCATCTATAAAGATGTGTTTCCTATTATCGTCGCATCAATCACAACGATTGTCCATCATGCTCTTTTTAACGTGCTTCAATTATATGATATACACCTTTTTGGTATGCCGGTCATGATCTTTAATTACGGCTGCGGTTGGAATATTGTCTTGCTGCATGCGTTCTTTGTTGTGATGGAAGCTGCCGTGCTTGTCTATATCACACGGATCCAGATCAGAAGGTTCTGCCAATTGGGAGAGGCAAAACTTCAATTGAGAAAAGAGAACTACCATGCGGTTGAGAATGCGAAAGAGGCAGGGGAGT
>JBFEXS010000129.1:0-4229 GCA_041562555.1 Sulfurimonadaceae bacterium | reverse complement strand
TCCGTATATCCAAATCTTAAAACCAGTCTCGCCTTTGGCTTGGCTGCCTCTGTTGCTTCTGGTATTTCAAGATATCAATGCGACGGCGGTATCAACGATCTTTATTACGTCGATCTGGCCGATAATCATCAATACGGCCTTTGGAGTGCGCAGTGTCAATGAAGACTATCTAAATGTTGCCAAGGTGCTTCGTTTTACGGCGCTTGAAAAGGTCTATCAGATCATCCTTCCGGTAGCTGTTCCGTATATTTTTACGGGGATGCGTTTAAGCCTTGGTATTGCATGGTTGGTCATCGTTGCTGCAGAGATGCTTACAGGTGGTATTGGTATAGGGTTTTGGATCTGGGATGAGTATAACAATCTAAATTATCCAAACATCATCATTGGTATTTTTATTGTCGGTATCGTCGGGTATATACTTGATGCCATCATGGGACGCATTGCAGATTATTTTGATTACACGAAAAGAGGGTAGGAGAGTATGGGTAAGTTTTTAGATTTAGAAGGTGTTGAAAAAGTATTTCCTTTGCCTAAGGGAAAGAAGTATGTAGCGGTGACAGATGTCAATTTGAATATCAAAGAGAATGAGATCATCTCGATCATCGGTCACTCCGGATGTGGCAAGTCAACATTGTTAAACATGATAGCAGGCCTGGATATGGCGACTGACGGAGGGATCATCCTTGATAACAAGGAGATAACTGGCCCAGGACCCGAGAGAGCCGTGGTCTTTCAAAATCATTCTTTGCTCCCATGGTTGACGGTCTATCAAAACATCGAGATGGCGGTTAAGAAGGTGATGCCGGAACTCAGTTCAAAAGAGTTGAGAGAGCGTGTCGAAAAATTTGTCTCAATGGTAAACCTTGACGCGGCTAAGGATAAATATCCCGGCGAGATCAGTGGAGGTATGAAGCAGCGTGTAGGGATCGCACGTGCACTGTCAATCAAGCCTAAGGTATTGTTGATGGACGAACCTTTTGGCGCCCTGGACTCATTAACACGTGCCAATCTGCAAGAACACCTGATGCGTATACAGCAAAGTGTCAAAAATACGGTCATCATCATCACGCATGATGTGGATGAAGCGGTACTGTTGAGTGACAGGGTCATCATGATGACAAACGGTCCGGAAGCGACTATCGGTGAGATCTTAGAAGTAAACTTGGAACATCCGCGTGAGCGTGTTGCCTTGCAACATGATCCTGAATATATACGTTGCAGGGAAGCCATACTGAGTTTCTTGTATGAGAAATATGCGAAAGAGGACGACTAAAGGCAGTTTAGAGCTCATAAAAGCTCAGGGCGCTGTCACGTGACGGGTAAGTCCCATGAACCCATGTATATTCTCTACTCTCCCTTCTGCTCCTTTAAGGAGCAGGCTCTATGTTTGGCTGCTTGAAAATGGGCACGGATAAGTGTTATAGTTCTACCTGCAGATTACTTTATGCATACGCATTTATGATGCATATGCATAAAATAAAAGGAAGAATATGAATTATTTAGTACAGCCTTATGAAAAAAACAGACAACTCATCCAAAAGTTTATTATCTCGACACTGCGAAGACTCGACCTTAAGACAGCAACATTAAAGAGTTATAAAGAGTTTAGTGAAAGCTTCCCGAGTCTTGAACTGATGTATGAATGTGATAAGGACCTTGTCCAAGTCTCGCCAAACATCGGGAAAGATGGAGAAGATATCGCGCAGATAGGAAAAAAACGCAACTATCTCGTTGAAAAAGGCATTTTTGAAAATACGAACTATTTTATCAGTGAACCCTATATCTCAAGTGCAACAGGCGGTTTGTGCATTACTGTGATCCATAAGCACGAGACAGGCTACATCTTTCTTGACTTCAAGGTACGTAGCCTGCTTGAACGTTTCCATATGATTGAGGAAGATACTCGGTTTCGTCAATTAAGCCGTTTCTCGTATGCCCTTATCGGAGGAGGGCTTTTAGTCCTTGGTTTTTTTGTCGCGGTATATGGACTGGGCTCATTTGTGCTATACCTTTTTTCAGATGCGCAGATGGAGCTTGAAGTGTTCTTTAAGCCGGTGATCGCCCTGACACTGGGTCTGGCTGTTTTTGATCTTGGCAAGACGATCTTTGAACAGGAAGTCCTGCCGAGGACACAGAACATTTCTGAGGTTTTCAATCCTAAAAGTCTGATTACCTTTATGTCCTCTATTATGATCGCTCTGCTGATCGAGGCCCTTCTCATCGTGTTCAAGATCTCGATCAACAATTATCATGATCTTCCCTATGCCGCAGCCTTGATAGTTGCGATCTCTCTGCTCTTGTTTGTCTTTAGCCGCTTTATCTATAGCGGGAAGAAAGAGAGTGCCGAATCTGCTATAGGAAAAGAGAAATAACTTTGATCACAGTCTTGATCAGGCAGGAGCTTTCGGCCTGAAATCACAGACTGGTGTGTAAAAAAATAATTTTAAGCTGTGTCATCATTCTTCTTCAAACTACTAATAAAAATCAAATATAATTATAGATACAATACCCAAAATTACTTTTCACTTGATCTTTATTCAAGAGAAATATCTGTTAAAAAGTATAAAACAATTCTATAAATTTTGTTCTATAAAGTATGAGTGATAGGAAAAATATGTTAGTGGACAGTTATGGCCGTACGGTAGACTACTTACGTGTATCTGTGACGGAACGATGTAATTTTAGATGCCAGTACTGCATGCCGGAAAAACCTTTTTCGTGGGTTCCAAAAGAGAACCTGCTGAGTTTTGAAGAACTTTTTTTGTTTATGAAAGTTGCTATTGACGAGGGTGTCAAGAAGATCCGTATTACAGGGGGGGAACCTCTTTTGCGTGAAGACCTGGACAAGTTTATCAAGATGATCTATGACTACTGTCCCGAGATCGATCTGGCCATGACGACCAATGCTTATCTGCTTAAGGGTTCTGCGCAAAAACTCAAAGATGCAGGTCTCAAGCGAATCAATATCTCTGTAGACAGTCTTATTCCTGATGTGGCAGAGAAGATCGCCAAAAAAGATGTGCTTGCAAAAGTCCTTGAAGGTCTGGAAGAAGCACTCAGAGTAGGATTGAAAGTCAAGGTCAATATGGTCCCTATGATCGGGATGAATGAGAACGAGATCCTGGATGTCATGGACTACTGCAAAGAGCGTGATATCACTGTGCGTTATATCGAGTATATGGAAAACACCCACGCAGAAGTCGATCTCAAGGGGATGAAGAGCGAAGAGCTTTTAGCGCTTATTGCGACGAAGTATCCGCATACGGATGAAGGTTTTGATGCGACTTCCCCTTCACACTATTATCGGTGTGAAAACGGATACCGTTTCGGTATCATTGAGCCCTACAAGGATGATTTTTGTACGAAATGCAACCGTATCCGCCTGACGGCAGAAGGTAATCTGATTCCTTGTCTCTACTTTGATGAAGCGATGAGTATTCACGACGCAGTCAAACGCGGAGATATCCAAGAAGCAGCGCTTGTACTCAAAGAAGTCATCCGAACCAAACCAGAGAAGAACCGCTGGTCAGAAGCGGACGGTGAAGCTTCGACACGTGCCTTCTACGAGACAGGCGGCTGATGATATATCTGGTCGAGCACTTTTACTCTATTCAGGGTGAAGGCAAATATCTGGGTACCCCCTCACTGTTCTTCCGTTTTGGCGGATGCAATATGAAGTGCGAAGGCTTTGGGTGTTCGGAGACTTCCTCTCAAGGTGTTCAGGTTGTCGGATGCGACACGGTGTATGCCGTTGATAAAAAGCATTTCGGTGCTACCTGGCAGGGAATCGAGTCTCTGGATGAACTGATTGCTGTGTACAAGTCCTATACTTTACCAATCAAGGCGGATATTGTCTTGACCGGAGGGGAGCCTCTGATCTATGCCAATGATGAGATCTTTGTTGCCTTTATAGAGTTTTTACAGGGCAAGGGTCACCGTGTCACCTTTGAGACTAACGGTGCGATCAATGTCGATTTTGAACATTTTCGTGTGTATCAGCGTTGTACCTTTGCGCTTTCGGTCAAGTTGACTAACAGCGGCGAACCGGAGAGTAAGCGTATCAACCCTGAAGCGATACAGAATATTGCGACCTATGCGCAGGATGCTTTTTTTAAGTTTACCGTGGATAAAGATTCTTTATTAAAAGGGGTAGACGGCGAGATCAAAGAGATCATAAAGTATGCCCCGTCTATTTCCGTGTACTGCATGCCCAAGGGCGGAAGCAAGTC
>JBFEXS010000128.1:0-4249 GCA_041562555.1 Sulfurimonadaceae bacterium | reverse complement strand
GGGGTTTTGATCACTACGGAACTTTTACTCTCATTATCAATGGCTAAATAGACATGACTGCGGCTGCTGGCACTAAGCCCACGGACTATCGTGTAACCATCAAACTCCATACGGGCTTCGAGTATAGGAGGGATGGGCTTGTTCTTGAGTTCATTGTGAAGCTCGTCCATCTGTTTGGAACCCAGGGCATCGATACGGATGAGCTGTGCCGTCAGATTATCCCCACTTTCATTGTCATAGGCTTTTTCAACCAGGATCTGTGCGATCCTATCGAAATCATTTTTATAGTGATCCAGCGTATAGATGATGAAATCAGAGCTGATAAACTCATATACCCCGTCACTCATAAAGAGATAGACATCCCCCTCCTGCACCTGAAAACGGTCATAGTCCGTCGAAACATGTGAATCCATTCCAAAAGCTCTGGCAAGATAGCTTTTCTCACTTGAGATGTGTAGACGATGATCTTCTGTGAGCTGGGTAAGTTTGTTGTCACGCAGCTGATAGATACGTGTATCGCCGGCGTGAAAGATATGTGCAGTACTGGATCGGATAATCATGCCACTGAAGGTACATACATATCCGCGATCTTTGTCATAATGGTAACGGCTCTGCTTGCTCTGGGAATAGAGCCAGGTATTGGTAGCCTGTACGACCCGTTCGGCAGCTTTTTTAACCGACCACGTCTCGGGAGTGTAATAGTAGTCGGTTAAAAAAGTTGTAACGGAGACTTTTGAGGCGATGTGGCTTACATCACTGCTGCTGATACCATCGGCGATAGCAACCGCGATACCTTTATTTGTCAGCTGGGGCTCTGTAGGAATACAGATATCGTGAAAATCCTGATTTGTCTCTTTTCTACCCTTTGAGGTATATTGACTGATAGAGAGTGAAAGTTGTTTTTGCATGGGTACTACCTTTCCATAGTCAGACTATGGAAGTGAGATGATAGAGAGTATTCTACCAAGATTTATATGGTAAGAATTTTCCGTTCATAGTGATGACAACACGATCACCTGCAGGATTTTCTTCTTTGTCAACGTCAAGACTGAAGTCGATGGCACTCATGATCCCATCGCCGAACTTCTCCTGGACGACTTCTTTCAGGGTGTCACCGTAGACACCTACAACTTCATAGAGACGGTAGATAAGGGGATCCGTCGGTATTGTCTGATCCCATGTCTTTGTCGGATACTCCTGCAGGCATGATGCCACTTCTTCAGATAAACCAAGAAGTTCGCATAATGTTTCCGCCGGCTCTTTGCCTAAACTGTTCATCCCAAGGCAGGCAGAGGTTATGAATACAGAACCTAGTCCCGTTTTTTCAGCGATCGTTTCCCAGCTAAGGCCTGCACTCTTCTTTGCGGCTAATATCTCTTCGGTCATTTCTATTTTTTTCATTGTAATCCTTTTGTATAATTGTTCGATGAAGACATCTGTATAAATACTCCTTCGGAGTACTTATATAGTTGTCTTTGGGATGGACCTATAGAGTCAAGTCTATAGGATTCCATCGAGATTAGTCCAGTGTTCTTTTTGGACTTGTTTTGACGTGAGTCGCATATAGGGTCAGTCCTGTAAAGGCTAAACCACCTACCAAGTTACCCAGTGCAACCGGAACCTCATTCCATAGTAAGTAATCAGCGATTGTGAAATCACCACCCATGATCAAAGAGAATGGGAAAAGGAACATATTAACAATAGAGTGCTCAAAGCCCATGAAGAAGAACAGCATGATCGGCATCCACATTGCCAAGAACTTCCCACTTACTGTAGTTGAGATCATCGCACCTACAACACCCATAGATACCATCCAGTTACATAACATACCACGGATAAATACTGTTAACCATCCGGTTACACCATGTTCTTGGTATCCCAATGTTCTTGCTTCACCAATACCTGCAACCTTAGTCGCGATCAATCCACCAAAACCTTTAATGTTTGTATCAAAAGTACCGTATGTAAAGATAAAGGCCATCATAAAGGCGACAGTAAGGGCACCAGCAAGGTTTCCAAGTGCAACAAGACCCCAGTTACGAAGGATTTGACCGACGGTAACGCCAGGACGCTTATCCAACCATGCGAGAGGAACCAATACGAATACACCTGTCAATAAATCGAAGCTCATCAGGTAGAGCATAATGAATCCGACCGGGAATAAAATCGCACCAACGAGAGGTGACCCAGTTTTCATAGCAACTGTGATTGCAAATACTGCTGCAAGAGCAAGAATCGCACCTGCCATGTAAGCACGGATCAACGTATCTTTTGTAGACATATAGACTTTTGATTCTCCTGAATCAACCATTTTGGTCACAAATTCTGCAGGGACTAAATATGACATTTCAGACTCCATTTTTTAAGTAACATTTTTAACTCCTTAAGTAAAAACACAATCTCTTGCGATGGAAAATTGTACAATTAAAATGAGTGCTAAACATTCATTAAGTGATTAAAAAATAGACAATATAAAAATAAGATTTAATCAGTTAATGAAATGGAGCGATGAAAGAGTGTAGTCTGCTTATTGTATAGTAAAAGGGATATATGAGGATGTTATGGAGGGAAAGGGATCAGGAGAATTTGATCAAAAAGTCTCGAAATCCCTTTTCACTGAGGGGCTTGGCATAATAGTAACCCTGGATATGATGACAACCTGAGGCAACAAGGAAGTCTTTTTGCTCGAGTGATTCCACACCTTCGGCAATGATATCAAGTTTAAGACTTTTCGCGAGAACGATGATGGTCTTGACGATGGCTGTGTCATCTTCATCATTAGGGATATCCTGTATGAAACTCTTGTCGATTTTCAGTCTGTCAATAGGAAGACGTTTAAGATAGGATAGTGAAGAGTATCCGGTACCGAAATCATCGATTGAAATAGCAATACCCAAAGACTTGATCTTATTGAGGATCTTGATCGTAGATTGAGGCTTTTTCATGATCTGACTTTCAGTGATCTCCAGTTCAAGGAGTTCCGGTTTGAAATTGTTCTCAGTCAAAATCTCTTTGATACGATCGACGAAGCTTTTATTCTCTATATGCTTCATAGAAACATTGAGTGAGAGTCTTCCATTGAAAATTCCTTCTTCATGCCACTTATGTGCCGTTTCAAGGGTGTGTTTCATCATCCACTCGTCTATTCTGCCGATCAGACCTATCTCCTCAGCCAGTGGTATGAACTCATCAGGCGGTATCATCCCATGGGAGTGGTGTATCCATCGGATGAGTGCTTCCATACCGATCACTTTCCCCGTCACTGCATCAAGTTTGGGTTGGTAATAGGCATGAAAATCATTATGTTCAATCGCTTCTCTCAGTTCTGTTTCCAACTTGACCCGTTTAAGCACCTGTGCCGTCATACCTTCGTTATAAAACTTGTAGGTATTGCGCCCCTTGTCTTTAGCTTTATACATAGCTGTATCGGCATTTCGAAGGAGGATGTCTGTATTGTCACCATCTTCAGGAAAACTGCTGATACCAATACTGAAGCTTGAATGTATGGTGTTTCCATTGATAAAGTGAGATGCCTTCATGTTTTTGAATATTTTTTCAACGATTGAGATCAATTGCTCATTCTCTGCCCCTTGGATGATGATGGTAAACTCATCTCCCCCCAATCGTGCGATAGTGTCATAGTCTCTGACACATGCCTTGAGTCTTTGAGTAATGTTCTTTAGGAGTTTGTCTCCAACTTCGTGCCCATAGGTGTCATTCACCTCCTTGAACCTGTCTAAATCCAAAAAGAGTACGGCAACATTATTATTATGTCGTTTGGCATATTTGATGGCATTGTCAAGACGATCAAGAAAGAGAAGCCTGTTCGGAAGCCCTGTCAGTGAATCATGATGGGCAATGTGGATAAGATGCTTGTTCTTTTCTTCAAGTTCAAGTGTCTTCGCAGCGACCTCATGCTCAAGCTTGGTATTGAGTGTATCAACAAAGAGCTTATAACGTTTGACATAGAGGTAATAAAAACTGCTGGTCAACAGTAAAATAGCAAGAACAGCAGCCAGTATCAATCGGTTACGAACACGGTTGATACCGGTAAAGTCGATATCATCAAGGTCTATAAAGAGTAAGAAATAGGCCATAGGCTGCTCTTCAAGATCGTTCAGATAAAAGGTCGTGATAAGTTTATTGATATCTTTGGCAAGACGGTAGTCATGGGTGTCTATAAAATGTTCGACATTTTTTTCCTTGATGTAAGCCTCATTCACAGGTTTGGAATTCGTATTTGCTATAT
>JBFEXS010000127.1:0-4515 GCA_041562555.1 Sulfurimonadaceae bacterium | reverse complement strand
TGCGCAGCGTGTAAGAATGCGTAAATAGGCAAAACTACAACCCCTTTTCACAAATCCCACACTTTCTTTATATAGCATTCATTTACTTAGCTTTGATAAGATATTTGTTCCCTATAAGGAGAAGATCATGTATGAAAAGATCGCTTTAGCCTTAGATACAGCAGAAAAAAACTACCTTTATGTTAAAAACATAGAATCTTCTAACTCCCGTCTTAAATCCCCAGACCATATCATTGCCTTGAACGCTCTGTTCGAATCTTTTGTCCATTACGGTTTTGCCGTCTCACAGACTCCGGGTGTGATCTGCGAGCTGAATAAAGACAACTACCTTTTTGAATCTTTGATAGAACCGCATTTGCGCGTAGTCGATGATATTGAGATGATAGCAAGGCAATATGCAAGTATGTATGTTAAATATATTGCGAAGATTGCCCACGGTTTTGAAAGTAAAAAAGCAGTTGAGGATCTATTTGCTTAAAAATTTCAATTTTTAAATGAAGGTAGACCTAGTCTTGTTTGAGCGTAAAGTCGACAAACTCATAATCATAAGGGTTTTTTTCATCCTTATGATGCTTTTCTCGTTTGACATCTGTAAGTTGTAGATGCTCAAACTCTGGAAACTGAGTATCCCCTTCGACATCCAGGTCGATAAAAGTAAGATAGAGCTTATCGGCTTGGGGCAGAGTTTGTGAATAGAGATAGCCTCCACCAATGATCATGATCTCTTCAACATCCTCTGCAAGCGCCAGTGCTTCTTCAATTGAACCAACACACTCACATCCTTCGACCTTATAATCTGGATTTGAACTCAAAATGATGTTCTTTCTACCCGGAAGCGGCCGGCCGATTGACTCATAGGTCTTTCTCCCCATAACAATAGGTTTCCCCAGAGTAACAGCTTTAAAGTGAGCAAGATCGGCAGGAAGATGCCAAGGCATCTGATTGTCTTTACCTATAACACGGTTGTTAGCCATAGCGGCGATCAAGGAGATAAGCGGTCTGTTCATCAAGACTCCTAAACCGAGAAAGGATAAGCGATAGGATCATGGCATTGATAACCGGTGACACTAAAGTCATCCATACTCACCCATGTCTCAAGGTCTTCCAGTGAGGTGATCTTCTCATTGATATGTAGCTGCGGTGAAGGGAAAGGTTCACGCTTAAGCTGAACATCGCGCATCAGTTCTAACTGATCTTCATAAATATGGGCATTGACGATCTTATGATAAGCAGTACCTGCTTTTTTTCCGGTGATGCGAGCCATCAATGCCAAAAACACAAAGACCTGGACTTGATTGAAGTTAAGTCCCAGGGGTACATCGCATGAGCGTTGGTAAGAAGTCAGGTGAAGGGTGTCTCCAACAAGGGAGAAGTTGTGCGTATGCATACAAGGGCGTAGACACCCCATATGAAATTCACCGGGATTATAAAAAGTGATGATCTCAGCGCGGTCATCAACACCTCTTTTCAGATCATCGACAACTTTTTTAAGCTGATCGATCGTATTGCCTTCTGGAGTCTTCCAGCTTCGACCTTGGACACCGTAGACACGACCCATGTCATCTTCGCCCTTTCGATAAGGATTGTTTAACCACGCTTCGTTCAAGTTTGCATTGGCATCCCAAGTCTTCGTTCCCAGGGCACGAAAGTCAGCAGCATTGTCATAGCCACGGATATAACCTAAAAATTCGGCAATAGCAGATTTGAAATAACTCTTTCGAGTTGTTATCATAGGAAACTCGTTCTTTCCTACCTGATACTCAAGATCGGCGTTGATCACAGTGAGACAACGTTTTCCTGTACGTTCATTCTCGATCCAGGTGCCTTCATTGATGATCCTGTTACATAAGTCTAAATACTGCTTCATTCATTGGCCTTTGCACTCTAATGGATAAAATTATATATTAGAGTTCTTAAAACTCCTTATAGTCAACAAGAGTGTTAATGTAAGGTATAATACCCCAATAGGATATAGATATGAAATATTTGATTTTTTTACTGACACTGTTTGTCTTGACCGGATGTAATGCTAAACGGCTTACTATCAACGGTCTGATCTGTCCGGAAGGCCACTCTACTCATCAAGTGCAAAAAGACTTGAGCGAATGTAAGTATTATGATGAAAAAGCTGCTGCAGAAGCATCAAAATCACCGATTAAGCCGGTTTGCCGTGAATGTCTAGAGGCCAAAGGTTATCAGATAGAAGAATGAGTAAAGTAAATGTGTTTGAGGATGTAAGTGTTGGGGCAGGTTCGAAAAGGAGCTTTGTTTCACTGGTTTTACAGATTGTCATTTCAATCTCTACAATTGTTTTATTTACGGCATGTGAAGGTTTTAAATTCACCGGAAGTATGTGTGAGAGCCTACAGCCTGGACAAGTCTCTACGGAATGCAAGGCTTATGATGACGAAGAAGCCAAAAAGGCGAGTACTCCTAAGAAAGATGATTCGGGTGAATGCCTCAAATGCAATGAGGCAGAAAAACTGGAAGTACATCAGTAATCATTGGGCTGACCCCTCTCATAGCAACGCTTTGCATGGGCATTGCTGTTTCGGCTCAGATACACTTTGACGTCTAGTTAGGTGCCAAGGTCAAAATAGGAAAGGCTTCCTAAAACAGGGACTAACACATGTATAACCAAAGATAACTTTTTTATTATCAGATCCATTCAAAGTGCTAAAAAGCTAAGAGTCTTAATAAGAAATCATAAACATTAGAAGGAAAGATATGCAGGCGCACGAACGTTTTTATGGCATTTCGGATGATTTTAGATCTCCTTATGCAAGAGACAGGGACAGGATCATTCATTCGGGAAGTTTTAGAAAGTTAGAGTATAAAACACAAGTGTTTTTAAATCAAGAAGGCGATTTTTTCAGAACTCGATTGACGCATTCGATCGAAGTCTCTCAAATAGCACGTTCTATCTCTTCACAGCTAGGCTTGCAAGAGTCTTTGGCTGAGGCTATCGCCCTTGCACATGATCTTGGACATACTCCTTTTGGACATGTGGGTGGAGATGAGCTTGACGAGAAACTAAAAAAAGCAGGTTACAATAACGGTTTTGAGCATAACTTTCAATCCTTTAGGGTCGTGACCTCTTTGGAAAAGCGTTATAAAGGCTTTAATGGGCTGAACTTGAGCTTTGCGACCTTAGAGGGAATCTTGAAGCATTCTTATCCCTATAAAAAATCTTTTTTACCTCAGCTTATCGATAAACAGTTTGATCTTGATACGCATCCTTCGATCGAAGCGATGGTCGTGGACAGAGCAGATGAGATCGCCTATATGAGTCATGATATCGATGATGGTATTCACTCAGGTCTGATCAGTTTTGAGACGCTCAAAACAAGTGAACTGGTCCAGGAGGTCTTGGCAAAAGTCTACGAAGAAGGGATATCAGAAGATGAGGACGAGATGTTTAGGTATCGTTTCTCGTCGCATTTTATTAATCATCTTGTCTATTCACTCTTGGATTATTCCCGCGAACGCGTAGATAATACTCAGGTATTGTCGGCTTGTATAGAGAGTAGTGAGCCTATTCCTATTGGTTTTGATAAGGGGTTGGAGACAAAGATTAAAAAGTTAAAGAAGATCCTTTTTCAAGAACTTTATCAACATAAGCAGATTGTTCGAAAGATGTATGCGGGTAAAAATGCTGTACAAGGCTTATTTAGTGCGCTGATGGAGCAGGAGAAGATGTTACCAAAATATTTTTTATCTCAATTAGGCCATAGAGAAAAACATCGTGTAATCGCAGATTATATTGCCAGTCTTTCTGATAGATCAGCCATGAGTCTGTATAACGAGATATATGGAAAGATCTAATAGACTAACACAGAGGTTAGTCCCGTGTTAGACCTACTGTTTGAGGTTGATCAGAGTATTTAGGACTTGATCGGAAGTGGTAATGGTCTTACCGTTTGCTTGATATCCACGTTGGATGATGATCAGCTGAGTGAGTGAACGTGAGAGGTCAACGTTTGAAGCTTCTAGGGCTGCCGATTGAATAAATCCACGTCCTGCCGTAGCAGCGGTACCAATGATCGGGTCACCGGAGTTGGCTGATTGGAAGAATACATTTCCACCATCGGCAACCAATCCTTCATTATTGGCAAATTTTGCCATAGAGATTTGTGCCAATCCAAATGAACGTCCATTAGAGAATGATCCGACTAGTGTTCCAGATTGATCAATACGAATACCGATCAAATCCCCACCAGGGAAACCATCTTGAGAGATACCTGAGGTCGCTGATGGACTCGCAAATGACGTTAAACCGTCATATCCACCAATAGTACCAATATCGATGGTAATAGGCTGGTTTGGTGTAGAACCATTATTTCCTGTAAAGCTAAAGTTGATATCTGGTGTCGTTAAAGCACCATTGCTATCAAAAGTGATGAGCTGATTAGGGTCATTAAGTACATTCAGTGGTACAACAGAGTCGATCTCTGCCGGATTCGGTACTTCGATAGTATAGTGCCATGTTTGATCTGCTGTTTTTCTAAAGCTCAT
>JBFEXS010000126.1:0-4777 GCA_041562555.1 Sulfurimonadaceae bacterium | reverse complement strand
TCACATCGACTAGGGGGAAAAAGTTTTTGAGTTTTTGCATTATGAAGGTCTTGTTTCTTGGTATTATAGCAAAAGTTTTTTTTCAAAAACCAGGCTTGTTTTTTTATAAGAAAACATGATATCATGGGTGAAAGGAAGTTGTGATGCGTATACTGTTTCTTACAATGATCTTGGTGATGTTCGTTCATGGAAGCGAGTCATATAAATTCGGTGTTTTCCCTCATATGCCACTCCAGAAGTTGCATATGATTTTTAGTGCCGTTACGCAGGATCTGGAAAATGAATTAGGCAGGCCTGTAGTTTTGATGAGCAAACCCTATTATAAATTATATAAGGATGAACTCAATAAGGGTGTCTATGATATTGCCTTTATTCAGCCTTTGGACTATGTGCAAGCGCATCAAGAACAGGGATATTTTCCTCTTGCAAGGCGGGCAAAAGACCTTAAAGCGATCATGGTGGTCTCCAAGGCCTCAAGTTACAAAAATGTGGAAGATGTTAAAAAAAAAGTGATAGCATCTGCACCGGCGGAGGCAGCGGTCACACAATTGATGCTGGAGTCTTTGGAGCAAAAAGGGTTTCGAGTGCTGGATGATTTTACCTTATCCTACAGCAAGAACCATTTTGTCTGTCTGCAAAAACTGGTTGATGGGATTGCATCGGCGTGTATCACCGCACCACGGGCAATGAAGTTTTTCAATCAGGAAAATAAAGTGGATGATTTCAGGGTGATCTATGAGACAAGTCCGATACCTCATGCACTCTTTGTTGTACACCCAAGGATACCTGAGCAGCAGAGAAAAATCATACAAAAAAGAATACTTGCATGGAATGTAGACGATAAGGGGAAAGAGTTGCTGCGTAAAGGGAGGTTGCTTAACTTTATTGAAGCAAAGGATGAAGACTATGAGATCGTACGCCAATTCTTAAAGTCACGGGATTAAGATGTATCGTCCAATCGTGATCGCACTCATCAGTACGTCCTTGCTGGGAAGCGACTGGCTGATGATACAGGGAACCGAACCTGCTATGATCAAAAAAGGGGATGAAAAAGTCAAGAACACGGTTTTCACACCTCAATTTTGGGGATTTGCTCAGCTCAAATATGAAAAGAACTATTCCGATGTTGTAGATGCAGGGGGTATCGATAAGACGGGATTTGCCTATGTCGCCCCCAACCTGGAAGAACAAGAGCAGTTCCAGGTCTTTCGCGCCAGGTTAGGTCTCAGAGGGGTCTTGGATGAGGATAACAAGGTCAATTACTTTACACTGACAGACTTTGGCCAGAACGGTATCTCCAATCCCTTGGGGCATTCACAAAAGACCTATATTACCGATGCATCATTGAGTTTTCGTCATATCCCTTATGCAAACATCCGTTTGGGACTTTTTAAATATCCCGGAAGTGAAGAAGGTCTTCAGGCCCGTTTTGCTTCCCCATTTATCCTCTTCACACAGATGAGCAATTTCTTACTTCTGGAAAAAACACCCAAAAGCCACAAAAGTGATATTAATACGAATGACAGTTTTTTGGATGAACCTTACGGATCGGTCGGTGCGTATAGAGATACCGGTATCGAGATGTTTGATCGCTTGAAGCTGGATGATGACTGGGCAGTGTCATACGCTCTGATGCTTGGGAACGGTTCCGGTCTTGAATGGGAAAATCGTAACGATGGAAGATATACGGGATATGGGTATCTTGCTTTAGAGAAATCATTTCATGCGGGTAAGGGGTATTATTCGCAAGATTTTAAGACCTATCTTTGGTATCAAGAAGGAAAACGTGCATTGGATGCAAATGATCATACCCAATTTTATGATCGTATCCGATATGGAGCAGGTCTCCGTTATTATAAGGACGGGTTACGCTTGGAAGCAGAATACACAGGTGCCGAAGGTATGATCGTAAGCGGTGCAAAAGATGTCAATCCGGTACCCGGAGATAAAAATTGGCATCTGTCCCTGGAAGCAGGAAAAGAGAACAGGTCGTATGGGTATTATTTTGCCTCCTGTTATGAGTTTTATAAGGATATCGAGGGATCGATCCGTTACGAAGAATTGAACAACTTGACCAACTCCAATGCAAAAGAGAGAGTTTTCAAAACGACGACCCTCGGATTGAGTTATCACTTTAAGGGACCGACGCGTTTGGACCTTAATTATCTTATACGAGAGGGTGATGCCCCCGGGAATACAGCTGCTCAGACCGTCTTGGACAATATGGATGATATCCTCGTTCTGCAGTTTACCTATAAGTTTGGCATGCGTCTGTAAAGATACCTTTGAATACAAATTGATTACATGCGATTATCTCACTGTTTTTGTCAAGGTCTAAACCATTACGTATAAGCTTTTTAGAGGGGCTTATAAGATATAATGCGCGCAATTTTATTTAAATAAGGGTTGCCAATGGAATCAATTATCATGATGATCGGTCTGTTTGCGATAATGTACTTTATCATTATCCGTCCACAGCAAAAAGAGAAACAAGAGCACGATAAAATGCTTCAGGAGCTTGAAAAGGGCGATAAAGTAGTCACTACAGGCGGTCTTATGGTTGAGATTATCAAGGTCGAAGAAGAGTTTTTTAAGATTCAGTTAGACAAAGATTCACAGGCTCGTTTGGCTAAAAATGCGGTGGCACGAAAGATAGAGGATGAAGCTTAATTATCGTATCGTCGCCTTTCTGGCTGCCTTTATCTTCGGGATCTCATTTTCCATCCCGTCACTGACGCAAAGTGAGAAGGGTGCTAAGATCACCTTGGGTCTTGATCTTCAGGGCGGTCTGCATATGCTATTGGGAGTAAAGACGGAAGAGGCAGTCAAAGCCCGGTTTAAAGCCATTGCTGCAAGTGTAAAATACTATACGAAGAAGAACGATATCCTTTTGGATACTTTGGAGATGACGGATGAGGGTGTCTCATTTTCGATTCTCGATGAGGATGATATTCCCGCTTTGGATGAGATGCTGGCACAAACAGAAGGGCTGGTTGTACAGCGATCTGAATTGAACTTTGATTTGAGCTTTTCAGAACTTGAGATCGAAAAGACCAAAAAGCAGTCTGTCGAGCAGGCGATTGAGACGATCCGCAACCGTTTGGATCAATTTGGTCTGGCGGAGCCTACGGTAGCCAAGCAGGGAGATGAGAAAATATTGGTAGAGCTTCCGGGGATCAAGACCCAAGAAGAGGAACAACGTGCCCGTGAGCTTATCTCACGTGCGGCGTATTTACAACTGATGGCAGTGGATGAGGATCGAAACTCCCGCGTATATCAGATGAACGATGCAGAAGCAGCACGTTACGGAGATGTTATTTTGCCGGATGTAGAGCGTCCGGGTGTAAAATATTTACTCAAAGAGATTCAGATCTTGGACGGATCGATGCTGACGAATGCACAGGTACAGTTTGATCAGCAGACGAATCAACCGGTGATCAGTTTTTCATTGAATTCAGAAGGTGCAGCTATCTTTGGTGATTTTACTGAGGCAAATGTCGGAAATCATTTAGCTGTGGTACTTGACGGAAAGGTCTTTTCTGCACCGGTGATCAATGAGCGTATCGGTGGCGGACATGGACAGATATCAGGAAACTATACACCTCAGGGTGCACAAGACCTCGCGATTGCCTTGCGTTCGGGTGCACTTTTGGCACCGATTTATCTAATGGAAAAGCGCTCAGTCGGTCCGAGTCTTGGTGCTGACAGTATCAAGGCTGCTTCCATTGCATTAACCGGCGGCTTTATCCTGGTTGTTATCTTTATGTTGGTCTATTATAAACTTGCAGGCCTGATCGCCAATCTTGCTTTGATCGCCAACTTGTTTATACTGCTGGCTGTGATGGCACTTTTTGGTGCGACCTTAACACTACCGGGTATGGCAGGTATCGTCTTGACCGTTGGTATGGCGGTAGATGCGAATGTCATTATCTCCGAGCGTATTCGCGAGCTCATTTATCAGGGAATGTCGATTCGCAAGGCCGTCGAACAGGGGTATGAAAACGCGACTTCAGCTATCTTGGATGCGAACATTACGACCTTGATCGCTGCTGTGGTACTGTATGTATACGGGACGGGTGCTATTAAAGGATTCGCGATTACAATGAGTATCGGTATCTTGGCATCGATGCTAACTGCGATCCTAGGAACCCATGGAATATACTCTTTGATACTTGATCGTATCGAGAAAAGTAAGAATGTGAAAATCTGGTTTGGGGTAAAGGCGTAAGATGGAATTTTTTAAATATACAAAAACCTTTGATTTTATGTCTAAGAAGATGATCACACTTATCATCTCCTTATCCTTAGTACTTGCATCCTATGCAGTCCTTGCGGTCAAAGGGCTTAACTATGGGATTGATTTTGCTGGTGGTACGGTAATTCAGGTGAAGTATGACAAGCCGGCACCGATTAATGAGATGCGCGCATTGATTTCTAAAAATGAGCTTTTTGACGGAGCAAGCATTTCCGAGTTTGGCGCAGTCGATGAGGTGGTGATACGTGTGCGTACCTCAAGTTCGTCGGTGACTTCAGATATGGGGGACGTCGCCAGAGAAGTGCTTCAAGGAAGCGGAAATTTTGAAGTACGCCGTGTGGATATCGTTGGTCCGAAAGTAGGAAACGAGTTGCGTGAAAAAGGGATAATGGCGATGGTCCTTGCTATCGTCGGTATCCTTATCTATGTCTCATTCAGATTTGAATGGCGTTTTGCACTGGCATCTATTGTCGCTCTGGTACATGACGTCTCTATCGCTTTGGGTGCGATCTCACTCTTTGA
>JBFEXS010000125.1:0-4876 GCA_041562555.1 Sulfurimonadaceae bacterium | reverse complement strand
GTGATAACTATAAACCACTGAGTTTTGGTATGGTTCACCCTGTATCTACACACAACTATGAGCTACGTTACTGGATGGCGACTTCAGGAATAGAACCTGACCGCGATGCGACTATCAAGCCTTTCCCACCACCGACGATGCCTTCAAACTTGATCGCAGGCAATATCGAAGGATATTGTGTCGGTGAGCCATGGAACGAACGCATCGTACTAAAGAAAAAAGGCTCAACACTTGTAACGAACTTTGATATCTGGAACAACAATCCGGAGAAAGTACTTCAAGCACGTGCTGACTTTATTGAGAAGAACCCTGAGACGACCAAGGCGGTTATGAAAGCCGTCATCGAAGCTCAGATGTGGTTAGACGCTTCATGGGAAAATCGTAAAGAAGCAGCAAAGATATTGTCAAAACCCAACTATGTTAAAGCACCGGTATCTGTTCTCGAAAAGTCAATGACAGGAACATTTCAGTACTTAAAAGGTCAAGACTCTGAGCCAAACCCACAGTTCAATGTGTTTGCCAACTATTATGCAGCGTATCCGTTCTATTCACACGGTATGTGGTTCATCACCCAAATGTATCGTTGGGGCCAACTTGATAAGCCGGTTGATATGAAAGCAATCATCGAGAAGACTTATCGACCTGATCTTTTCGAGGCAGCAGCGAAAGAAGTCGGTTATTCACTTCCACCAAGCGCATGGAAAAAAGATGGTGTTGATGAATACAACAAGTTTATGGACGGAAAAGTCTGGGATCCAAACAAAGCAGTAGATTATATCTTTGACTTCAAAGTGACGAGTTCAAAAGTAAGTAAAGCTGAGCTTGAAGCAACGAACAAGTGGACAGTTAAGACAGAACAGCCTAGTTACGTATGTCCTTACGGACCAGCAGGGTGTGCTGACCCAAAATATGTGACTAAATAATCACATATAGCATGCTCAGCTAAGGCTGACATGCAGATAAAAAGACATGATGGTGACTTTTTATCTGTGTGGAGACAGAATTAAAAAATATTAGGAGTATTGATGAGTTTAGAAAGGTTACAAAAAATAGTTTTGCCATTCTTCGTGTTAATGGTGTTTATCCCTGCCTGGTCAGGATTAGCAGTGTTAGTGGAGGACTTTCCAACCCCAACGGATACTTATGTGGCTGCATTTGGAGGGATAAATAGTGAAGGTGATGAGGTCATAGGTTCGTTATCAGACCCGTTTTATATAGAGAATGAGGATGATAAAGGTTTGTTCTGGCAAGTCCTTAATTCTCTCGAACGTGTATTCGCCGGTTTTGCTTTGGCAATTGCTGTCGGAATCCCTCTGGGGTTATTGATAGGTATGTCACCAAACTTTATGGCAGCGTTCAATCCATATATACAGATACTTAAACCGGTTTCACCTTTAGCATGGCTACCACTGTTGTTGATGGTCTTTCAAGATATTAATGCGACAGCGATCTCTACGATCTTTATCACGTCGATCTGGCCGATTATCATCAATACGGCATTAGGTGTCAAGAGTGTCAATGAAGATTATCTGAATGTGGCAAAGGTACTTCAGTTTACAGCTTACGGTACCATTGTCATTGGTTTGAGCCGAGAACTCGATCAGTTTCACAAAGTTTTCAAGGTTAAGATAGCTTTGTTTGAATATATCAAAGATCTCTTCGATCTCTAACTCACGTCCTTGTTTGTCCGTGACATCTTGAACGATCTTACCAATCTCAGGATGCATCTTCTTAGGAAGGGAGTATCCATAAGTATCTTCTAATACATAGGCGATCCCACCTTTTCCTGATTGGGAGTTGATACGAATAATACCTTCGTAATTACGCCCAAGATCATCAGGATCGATTGGCAAATAAGGTACTTCCCAGAAATCATCTTCTTTAGTACGCTGATATGCAAGCCCCTTATTGATGGCATCTTGGTGTGAACCAGAGAAGGCAGTATAAACCAATTCTCCAACATAAGGGTGACGCTCATGGGTTTTCATATCAGTACAACGTTCTACCACATCAAGTACCGTTGTGATGTCAGAGAAATCTAGCTCTGGATCAAGCCCTTGAGTGTACATATTAAGGGCTAAAGTGATGATGTCTACATTCCCTGTACGCTCTCCATTACTTAATAAGGTTCCCTCGACTCTGTCCGCTCCGGCTAAAAGTGCCAACTCTGTTGCCGCTACGGACGTCCCGCGGTCATTATGGGTGTGCGTCGATATCAAGATATGCTCACGATTATTAAGATGTCTTCCCATCCATTCGATCTGATCAGCATAGACGTTTGGTGTTGCCATCTCTACCGTTGCCGGAAGGTTGATGATCACCTTGCGTTCTGCAGAGATGCCCCAGCGTGCTGTTACGGCATTACATATCTCTGCTGCAAATTCCAGCTCGGTACCCGTAAAGGACTCAGGAGAATATTCCAAAGAGATCTTTCCGTCATGGTTCGCTTCATATTTTTTGACTAAATCAACCCCTTCTAGAGCAAGAGCAATGATCTCTTCTTTGCTCTTTTGAAACACGATCTTTCGTTGTGCTACTGAGGTCGAGTTATACAAGTGAACAATGGCGTGCTTGACTCCCTTCAATGATTTAAAGGTCTTTTCAATCAAATGCTCACGTGCTTGTACCAAGACCTGTACCGTGACATCGTCAGGGATAAGGTTTTGATCGACTAAGGTACGTAAGAAATCAAATTCTACCTTTGAAGCGGATGGAAAGCCCACTTCAATGTTCTTGAAACCAAGTTTAATAAGGAGTTTGTACAGTTCGAGTTTTTGGTCTAAGTTCATAGGTGTAATCAATGCTTGATTACCGTCGCGTAGGTCTACGCTACACCAGATTGGTGCTTTTTCTATTACCTTGCTAGGCCACTCTCGGTTGGGTAAATCGACCTGTGGATAAGGACGATATTTCTGTACAAATTCCTTCATAAGGATTCCTTTATAAAATCCGCGGTTACAACCGCTTAAAACTCGAATTTCAACAGGGACATTTTTGGATGTATATTGATAATGGAATTATAGCGCATTTAGGTTTTTTGATGGGAACAGACATTGTCTAGTAAAGTATGTATACGTATCTACTCGTCAAAAACATCTTTAAATTCTTCTCGTACCTGCAAGATCTCATGAAGGTTATCAAAAAAACATTCAACAAGTTTTGGATCAAAATGTTTTCCACTCTCCTCTTTAAACATGGAAAATATCTTCTCATCGGGCCATGCTTTTTTATAACATCGGTCAGATCCTAAGGCATCAAATACATCAGCCAATGCGGTAATACGACCGTAGATATGTATGTCTTCGCCTTTGATCCCTCGCGGGTAACCGGTACCATCAAATTTTTCGTGGTGTTCATAAGAGATAATGGCGGCAGATTTAAGTAGTTCTCGAGAGGAGTGTTTGAGCATCTCATGGCCGAGTTCAGCATGGGTCTGCATAACCGCTTGTTCTTCTTCATTAAATGCTCCCGGTTTATTTAAGAGAGAATCAGGGATAGCAACTTTTGCAATATCGTGCATTGGAGAGGCTTCTTTGAGAATATTGCACTCATGCTCGCTTAGTCCGTAGGCTTTGGCAAGAATATAGGAGTATTGGGCAACCCTTTTCACATGGTTACCTGTCTCTTTGGATCGAGATTCTCCGATGGCCCCCATCGTAAACACAACTTCTTTTTGCGTGTCTACAATCTCTTTGTTCAGAGCTTTAATCTCCTGTAGACCATCTTCTACTCTTTGTTCAAGGGTTCGATTTAATTCCGCCAACTCTTTTTCTGCTTTATTTCGTGCATCAATCATCTCATTGGCAAATTTATGAAGTTGTATAAACTCTGAAAAGTCTAATTGGGTATTATCAATATGGGTGTGAGAGACTTTCGCATCTTTGAAAAATTGGATGAGGGTATCAAAGGAGTTCGCCAGTTTTCGTGAACTTGTCAGTATAAGAATAAACAGAACACTACCGGTTAGGATAAAAATAGTAAATGTAATGTTTGTTACAACATTGCGTTCCTCTTCAATGAGCGTAATAATGGCTTGAGTATACTCAGTAATGGTTTTATGCATATTCTCTGAGGCATCTGACATCTCTTTTGTATAGCCTTGGGAGTTATCTAAACCGATTTTCATGTGGAGGTTATACATCTGTAAAAAATTGTACTGATAGTTTTCTAGCAGACCTTTGTGCTCTTTCTTTTTTAGTCTTGTGTGTAAGAGGTCAAAATATTTTTCTTCTTCATCCGCATAGACCTGTTCTTTTCTAGAAAAGAAATTCTTTTCGGCACGTATGATTTGCAATAATAGAGTCTTCTCCTTTTCATTGTCTAAAGCAGTTTCAAGTTGTTTTGCACTCTGAGTTAGGTTTTCTCTGAGTCCGTCTTGATGGGTTAATCCACGTTGGATATAGGCTTTTGAGATATTTTTGAACGCAAGGCGATAGTGCTTTGCAACAGATGATATTTGATCTGCTTTTTCGGTACCATGTCCTAAAGAGGTAATGACATTTTTTATCTCTTTGGTCGTTTGCATAAAGTATTCATAATCCTCATCAAACTTATCCAAGTACATTTTTTCTCGTCGAATAAAAAAATTTTTCTCGTCTTTGCGTAACTCCAGGGCCTGTGAGCGCATCTGCTCAACACTTTTATCCAGATCAGTTAATACAGAAAGTTTTGAAAGAGAAAAAACAAGAGAAAAAATAAGGACAAGTATTGAAACCAGTGTAGTGATGACGATAAATAAAAAATAGGATTTGACGGAAGATAGCATACTACAATCCTTACAGGTCATTGTAAAGATTATAGCAGAATTTATTTATGAGGCGAAAATGTATGCTTTGTCAGGGTTTTTCTCTTGATATTTTACAATATAAGAGCATTG
>JBFEXS010000124.1:0-5220 GCA_041562555.1 Sulfurimonadaceae bacterium | reverse complement strand
TACAAAGAGGGTGAATACGGTAACCTTTCTGAGATGGCTCTTCACTATGCTGGTGGTATCTTCAAACATGCTGCTGCTGTTGCTGCATTCACAAATGCATCGACTAACTCATACAAGCGTCTTCTTCCAGGTTTTGAAGCACCAAGTATTCTTACTTACTCTTCTCAAAACCGTTCAGCAGCTTGTCGTATCCCTTACGGTGCAGGTGAAAAAGCTACACGTATTGAGATGCGTTTCCCGGATTCAACATCATGTCCTTATTTAGCATTTGCTGTTATGATGATGGCAGGTCTTGACGGTATCAAGAATAAAGAGATTCCAACAGGTCCAATGGATATCGACCTATTCGAACTGTCTCTTGACGAGATCCGTGAAAAAGGTATCGTACAGATGCCACACACACTTCGTGAAGCGGTTGAAGGTCTTATCGCAGATAATGACTTCTTGAAACCTGTCTTTACACAAGACTTTATCGATACGTACCAGCACTATCAATTCGAGCGTCAAATCTGGCCTGATGAAGGTCGTCCGACTGCTTACGAGTTCAAAACAACGTATCAGTGCTAGTCTAAAGAGGAACCCTTCCTCTTTACCCCCTTTCTGACCACCTTTCTCCCAAATACCACTATTATATTTTTATTAAAAATCTGTTATAATTTCGCATAATGATGAAAAACCCTTTTGCAAAACCGGAACCTGTCATTAAACGTCGAGAGAACCCTGAAGGTGCCTATTCCAACCTTGACATGGAAAAACTCGTCAATGAAATACGCACCAATCCTCATCACCCTGATATCAACCGTATTTTCAATGAGATCCTAAAACGCCATAAAGAGTCTGAAGACAGACTTGTCGACTTCAATAAAAACCTTAAACATCAGATAGACGAAGAGGTCAGGCTTCGTGAAGCCAATCATAAACTCTATGAACAGCAGGCGAAGATGGCAGCCATGGGAGAGATGATGGACGCTGTCGCTCATCAATGGAAACAACCTCTTAATGCACTTTCTATGATGACGGACATGCTTAAAGATGATTTTAATGATGGAAAAGTCGATCAGCCATATATAGAAGAACTGACCAACGACGCCCATATCCAAATCGAGCATATGGTCAACACCTTGGCTGAATTCAGAGACTTTTTCCGACCGAAAGACAAGGTTCAGAGTTTTGGTATTAAACGCTGTATCCAGTCGGTCATGCTTCTGGTCAACGATGAGTTTCTCAAGAACAACATCAACATCCATATCAACAGCACCAAAGAGATCCTTTTAAGCGGTATCGAGAATGAGTTCAAACATCTTGTCCTTAATATCATTAACAATGCAAAAGATGCTTTTAATGAACGCGCTATCACCAAGCGTGACATCTATATCACCTTTTACCAGGAAGATAATCATATCAATATCGAGATCGAAGATAACGCCGGTGGTATTCCGGAGAATGTGATCCATGATATCTTCAAACCTGAGGTCACTACAAAGCCTGAAGGAAAAGGAACCGGTATCGGTCTGTATATGAGTATGCAGATCGCACAAAAGTTCAATGGGACGCTCTCCGTTTCCAACACTGGTCAAGGAGCACGTTTCCTGCTCGAGATCATTCTGCATGAAAACAGCTTTTGATGCCTAAAGAAAAAAACGCGACTCGCGAAAAGCTCCTGGACATCACCTTTGAAGAGATCTATATCCATGGATATGCAGCTACCTCTATAGGTACCATACTCAAAAAAGCCAATACCCCAAAAGGCAGCATGTACCACTTTTTTGATTCAAAGAAATCCCTTGTATTAGCTATGATCGATGAACGTCTTGGCCCTAAGATGGATCAGTTCTTCAACTATACCAAACACGATGACCTGAGCGTCACTGCCAGTCTTAAACAGACGTTTACAGCCATGGCCAAAAATGATATGCTGGTACAAAACGGTTGTCCCCTGTACCGACTTATGGTGGAACTTTCCCCTGTTGACAAAGAGTTTGACACTATCTTGAACAGTAAATACCGTAAGATGAAACAAAGACTGGGCAATCTTCTTCAAACGGGTATAGATATCCATGAATTCACTACTGAGCTACATCCGGATGAGTTGTCTGATTTTATACTCTCCTCTGTCTGGGGTGTACTCTCCATGCCCCCTTCCGTCTCGTCGCGAAAAAACTTCATTACCCACATCAGGCATATCCTTTCCCTTTTAGAACAGTACAGAATTGATTGACTAGACCAATCAGTCTACTTTAAGTTGATCTTTCCTAGAATACTACTAGACCAAATAGTCTAATTTTATACAAGGACGATCTATGTTTATGATTGAGACCAATCCGGCCGAAGGCTCAAAACAACTTCTACGCCGTATAGAAAAATTTCTTGGACATGTACCGCCGCACTTTGAACTCTTTGCAACACTCAACCCCAAACGGTTTGAGATGTTTATACAGGAGATCTTTTACCTTGCCATGCATAAGCAGATAAATCCCGATTTTTTTGCCTGCATGCGGTTGTTCATCTCAGCACGCGAAGGTTTCACCTACTGCTATCACTTTAACACCCGACTCCTGCTTCAAAAAGGATACACCCAAGACGACCTTGACGCATTGGAAGCTTCAAGTGATCACCTTCCTATGGATGAAAAGCATCAGGTTCTTTTCGCTACTGCACTCAAAGCGATTGACAGGCCCGACGCCTTTGGAACAGAGGATCTTGAAGCAGCAAAAAAAACAGGATGGAGTGATGCGGATGTTTTTGATGCTATCGATCATGGGGCATTTTTATATCGGTTTTCAAAGATACTGAAGGCCTATGCCAGATAACTAGCCCATCTTCAGTATTTGTGGAACATCGATCTCGTGGGCATACTGAACAAACTTCGGTTCTTTGGTCTGGCGTGAGTAGTGTGTCATCCTGTCGGCCAATTCATTACCCTCAAGCCCGTTATGGGCCTTGATGTGGGAAAGTTTCACTTTATGGCTTAGAGTGTTGTATAAATGATAGGATTTTTGGATGATCTCAAGATTTTTTATCTCACCGCCTTTCCTCGTCCAGCCGTTTTTTTCCCAAGTTCTTGCCCAGGTCTTGATACAATTGATCGAGTACATCGAATCACATTTTATCTCTACCCTATTTCCCCGAGCCGTCTCTTTTTCGGCGATCAACAAGGACTGATACAGTGCATTGAGTTCTGCGGTATTGTTCGTACCCATAGGCTCATACAGGCCATAATAGAGTTCGCTTGCCTTTCCCGACCGATAGACGGATATTCCCGATCCGGACGCTCCGGGATTAGGAGAGCATCCCCCATCACAATAGATTATCACATCCCCCGACACCGCCACACTTTTTTCAGGTTTTTTTACCTCTTGTAGTGTCTCAAATCCACGGCGAAAACCTTGCAGGGCCTTATAGTTTTTAATGATCTTGTCCTGATTCGTTTTGGCACTTATACCTTTGAGCAAGACAAAAAGCTCCGCCCGTGCATCCGAAATATTTTTTCCCAATGCATGTTCTTGCCACCGATCTTTGTGTGCGGGATCAATATCGAGTAAGATCAGCTGATTATCACTGATATCTGAAGGATCATCCACCCCTAAGGTCAAAAATTCTTCATTGATGATCTGCATACGGCACCCTCTTTTTTTCTTGCAGCCATTGTACCATATCAGCCCTATACTCTCGGACTTCATTAAAACAAAATTAAAAAATTCATATGTATAAATCTCTATTAAAAAACACAAACGAGATGCGTTACAATCACACCATCAATACAAAGGTAAATTATGTTCGAATCTCTTAATGTTCTTGGTGGCCCCCTGGAGCCATGCAGCCTTGACCCAAAAACCGGGTTTTACCGTGATGGCTCATGTAATTGCGGACCGGACAATCCGGGGATACATGCCGTGTGCATCTATGCCACAGAAGAGTTCTTAGCCTATTCAAAACAAGCAGGTAACGACCTCTCGACACCTATTCCTCAATACAATTTTCCCGGCGTGAAACCCGGTCAAAGCTGGTGTCTTTCCGGTCCAAGATTTGTACAAGCCCTCAAAGACGGCCAGGCACCCCAGATATTTTTACACTCGACCCACCAGGCCATACTGCAGCTTGTCGATTTGGAAACCCTCAAACAGTTTGCACTTGACCTATGAATATTGAACAATCCAACACGTTTTTTGAATCCATCTATAAAGATGCCCAAGGAAATGAAAACAACATTCCCTGGGCTGAGTTAAAGACCAATAAGTTTCTTGAAGAGTATTTACAGCACCATATCGGTGAGGGAAAGGCCATAGTAATCGGATGTGGCCTGGGAGATGATGCTGCAGCCTTGGAAGAAGCGGGTTTTGAGGTGACTGCGATCGATATCTCCGAGACGGCGATCGCATGGTGCAAAGACCGGTTTCACTATACGGACATCGACTTCAAAGTACAGGATATTTTCGATCTTCCTGAAGAGATGCTGGGCCAATTCGATTTTGTCTTTGAATCACGTACCATACAGTCTCTGGCACTCATGCACCGTAATACTATCATCCAGAAGATAGCTTCACTCATGGCACCTAATGGAACCTTGCTTGCCGTTGCCGATGGAAAGAATGAGGGAGAGAAATATCAGGGTCCTCCCTGGCCCCTGGAGTACAATGAACTGCGTCTCTTTCAAAACCACGGTTGTGAAGAGTTGGAGTTTAGTATATTCGAAGGCACCCGTTCTACACTGAGCTTTCGCGCACTCTATAAAAAATGCTACAATACTGTATAAAAATCAAATGTTTACCCCTGCGGTAAACACCACATATAAAGGAAACTCTTATGTCTCATACACTTATCCACAATGAAGCAGAATGTAAATACGAATACCATATCGATGAGCATGTAGCCTATATCACTTATGATGATCAAGATGGTGAAATGCACCTTACGCACACGATCGTACCTGATGCACTTGCAGGAAAAGGGCTGGCAAAACAGCTACTGGAAGATGTACTTGAGCAGATCAGAAAAGACGGTAAAAAAGCCGTAGCACAATGTTCATATATCGTGAAATACCAGGAAAAAAATCCGGATAACGATATCTTCGTTTAGGACCTACTTCGCGACATTCCCCGCAACATTAAGGGCATCCCAGGTCTTTGAGATCGGCGGGGAATAGCAAAAATCCATCATCCCCAATTCTGACGTTGTCATCTTGGCACGAATCGCCATCGCAATCACATCGATACGTAATCC
>JBFEXS010000123.1:0-5253 GCA_041562555.1 Sulfurimonadaceae bacterium | reverse complement strand
TCTGCCTGCAGTATCAACACCTCTTCCTGTAAGGCATGCAGTGAAGCTTTTCTCTCTCCTGCAATTACCGCTGTAAAAGCTGATGCAGACGAACGGTATCGCTTTCGTACGGTCTCAAACCCTATCTCATCACGGGCAAGGGCATGTAACAGATGGTCTGTCCTGTCAAACAATCCCTTAAGTTCCCCTAGACGTGTCATTTTCTCAGCACCCGGTTTTGTATACATGATATTACTGGTAGACAGGGTACTCTCAGGTAATTCAAGGTTTAAGAGGTACAGGATGTTCCCGACGTTAAGGTTTGCGTGTGGTTTTAATTCAAACTCCCGTGCACGCATTTGTTCGTATAAAAAGGTTTTATAATTCCTTGTGAACTCATTAAAGCGTTTTAGTTCTTCCTCTGCAAACGTGGTTGAGACCTTTTCCAACAAACTTTCACTGCGCAATATCACCGATTGCTCAAATGCATTCAGCAGCATCTTATTTGCCTGAATCAAAGCATCTTCTGCCTGTAGATAAGCAGATTTTTCTGTGATAGTATTGCTGAGAAGATAGGCGTTTCCTCTACGCTCAAGCCTATGTACAAGATGCATCATTTGATACAGTGTTTCGTTTTCCTGAAGTTTTGATACAGCTTTCCTCAGGTTTTGAGTATCACTTTCATACTGTTCCTGAATAGAAAAGACTGTATATAGAAGGGGCAGGATCAAGAAGATAAAAACAAGTAGTGTTTTTTGAAAATATGAGATTTTCCTCATCACCCGGATTCCTGGTCTAAGCATGAGGAGAAGCATCTTTTCAAACATTTAAAAGGATCTACTCTTTTGTGACGATATAGAGCGATTCATGGTTTAGCTTTTTCAAGATGTCCATTACATGGACAAAATCTTGAAACTTGGACTCTTTATCGCTTCTAAGGACTACGGTGTCCTCCTTGGAAAGCTTCTCAAGGCGTGTTTGCAAGGCATGAAGGTCTAAAGGTTCTTTGTCTAAAAATATCTCACCTTTTTTGGTGATATAGATCGTCACCTCTTTCTTCTCGGACTTCTTATCCGATGCCTTTGCTTCAGGAAGATCAACCGGAATAATTCCTTGACGGATAAAGGTCGCTGTCGTCAGAACCATCACCAGAAGTACCAGCATGATATCGATGAAAGGAATGACGTTCATCGATGCCATAGGCTTACGTTTCATTGCCATATTCTCCTACTCTCGCGTGGAATTGTTGTGCTCAATATCCCAATACGCCAGGATACGCTCCATCTTACGTAACAAGACATTATAAAAGATCCCCGACGGTATAGCCACGACCAGCCCCATTGCAGTGGCTTTCAAGGCCAAAGCCAGACCGCCCATGATTTCCTTTGTATCAACGGCACCCGTCTCTCCAAGAGAATAAAAGGTCAACATGATTCCAAGAACCGTACCAAGCAATCCGATGTAGGGTGCATTTACCGTAATCGTTGCGATCGTTGAGACATTATTTGCCAATTCGAGTTCCAACTTATCCCTGTTCTCATGGCGTTTTACATCAATTGTTCGATAATACATCAAGCGTTCGACAAAAAGCCACAATGCCAATACGCTCATCACTATCAATATACCTATCACACCATAATCAACACTGTTTTCTGCTATGCCTATCCACTCTGCTGACTGCATCTACTCTCCTCTGTCTTAACTGCTTAAATGTTTAAAATCCAAAATGATCTTCGTACCTCGATCTTTTTTCGAATCCACATAGATCTTTATTCTATTACGATCACAATACTCCTTGACTAGACCTAAGCCGATTCCCTGACCCGAGTTATCATTATCCTCTTGATAATAATGTTCAAAAGCCTGTAATAAAAAGTCCTCTTGCATCCCTATACCTTCATCTTCGATACTCAGTTGCATCCCTAGTAAATCAATACGTATCACCGAGTCGGGCTTGGAATATTTCACTGCATTGTGTACAAGGTTATCCAATACTTTTAAAAAACCAATTGTATCTATTTTTACACTAGAGCTTTCTAAATCCACCTCAAAATGCATTTGTGCAAAGAGCTCCCTATAGCTTTCTACCTTCTGTTCAATCAAACCTTTGAGATCGACCTGTTCATACTCAAGTTTTTGGATCTGTTTTTTTATCGTGTAATCCAACTCTTTATACATCGTCTCAAGGGTTTTCGCTGCTTGGTTGATCCGCTCAAGTCGTTTGATATTCTTTACATTTTTCTCTTTTTTCAAAAGCATCTGCGTATTCGCAGATATACTTGCCACCGGTAAATTGAGTTCGTGCAGTGTCTGACGGCTAAGAAGTTCGAGTTCATTGGAGCGTTTTTCAAGAGGTTCGATCAGGTGACGGACATACCCTGTACCGATGACAAAGCCAAGTACCAGGATCACTGCCATGATAATCCATAGCGGGAAATAAGCACTCATCGTGTGTGTACCAAAAGCAGCCATACATAGACTCATGACATAGATCCCCAAGAGAATATATTTATCCGACTTATCCAAACCTGTACCCTACACCGCGAACATTTTTCAGACTCTCTTGTCCCAGTATCTTTTTGAGACGATTGATATACACACGGATCGCCCCATCGCTTCCCTCTTCATCATTATCCCAAAGTGTCTCAAAAATCATCTCTTTCAAGACCACTTTGCCCTTATGCTGAAAGAACAGTGTGATCAGAGCAAACTCACGGACAGAGACTTCAACTTCCTCTCCGGCCTTATATACTCTTTTTTGCTCCAGGTCGATACAGACATCATCAACACACTGTTTGCCTTCGCCCCGATAACGCTTCATGAGGGAACCGATACGTAATGACAGTTCATCCAGATCAACGGGTTTTTTCAGATAATCATCACATCCTTTTAAAAAACCTTCTTTCATCATCTCTTTATCTTGATAGGAGGTAAGGAAAATCGCCGGTGTCTTATCGCCGCTTTGCCGTAGGGAATCTAAAAACTCGATCCCGCTCATCAGAGGAAGGTTGATATCCAATAGGTAAAGATCAAACCTTTGATCGAATGTCATATCTAAAGCGTGTTGGGGGTTATGCACAGCATGAACTTCAAAACCCTCTTCTTCCAGAAAGTCTTCCAGGCTCTCGCAAAAGAGAAGGTCATCTTCAAGCAAAAGGATCTTAATCGACATCCTCTATCGACCATCCAATTGTTTCACCGGCATACATAGGTACTACACCTTTATACATCTCAGGTACCTTAAAAGGCTCACTTACCAAGGTCACCTCTTTAAACTCAGGACAGATCCCGTAGATACTTTGTGCGTTATCGGAGATAAATGCCTGCAAGTTGTCCAATTTTCCATGTTGATCAAAGATCTCGCACAATAACTGAAGCGCGATCGGTGCGGTAAATACACCTGCAGCACAACCGCAGGATTCCTTTTTCTCTCTTGGATGTGGTGCCGAATCGGATCCAAACATCACCTTAGGGTGTCCATCCAGAGCGACCTTTAACAATGCGTCCCTATCTTCAGGACGCTTGGCAATCGGTTTGCAGAAAAGATGCGGCTTCAACATTCCGCCGGCAACGTCATCCAAACTGATCAAAAGATGGTGAACAGTGATCGTTGCGTATAGATTTGGATGTTTATCCAGTATATCCACCGCTTCTTTGGTTGTGATATGCTCCATGATAATCTTTAAATCAGGGAAGTTCGTTGCCAAAGCATCATAAATATTCATGAACTCCGCTTCTCTATCCATAACAAAACCATCCGTCTCGCCATGAACACATAAAGGTATATCCAAACGGGCCATTGCTTCAAGGGTAGGACGCATCTCTTCAAGATCAAAGTTTTTCACTCCTCCCTCTGAATTTGTCGTAATCCCTGCAGGATACAGTTTGATTGCCGTCACGTCTTCGGCTATCTCTGCCAAAAAGTCTTCATCATAGTTTTGATAAAAAAGTGTCATATAGGGTTCAAATCCACCATTGTCACTAAAGCTTCCAATGTCATCAAACTCATCTTCGTCTGCTGCTTGCATGCCCACCGCATGTAGAATACGTTCTTTATACGCGAGCAATTCTTCTTTACTTGTCACAGGTGGCACGAGATTTGGCATAATGATCGCACCTGAGAAGCTATAGGCTGAAAGCGGTGCAATGTTTTCAAGCATTATCCCGTCTCGTAGATGTAAATGCATGTCCAGAGGCATCAATAAAGTATGTTGTTTCATCATTTTCCTTCTCTCACAGATCCTCTAAATATCAAGATATCTGTTGAGTTGCAATTATTATATTTTTTCCTGAATAGATTTTATCAAAGCATTCAAGTGCTTCTGATAAAGCTGGGCATCTTCAAGGGCTTTAGATTCGAAACGTGTCACCAATACCGGAGTGGTATTACTTGCACGTACCAGTCCCCAACCGTTTTCAAAGATCACACGGACACCATCCACATCGATGATATCCACAATATCCGGAAAGTCCAGAGGCGGTGCCTGCAGCTTTATCTTGAGCGCGTCCATGATCTTAAACTTCGCTTCCTCAGTGGTCTTTACCTTGATCTCTTCAGTCGAGAACACTTCCGGCAGCGCATCGATCTCGGCATCAATGTCCATGCCTCTGTTCACTAGTTCCAATACTCTGAAGGTCGTGTAAATAGCATCATCATAACCAAAATACTTATCGTTAAAGAAGATATGTCCGCTTACCTCTGCTGCAAGATCTGCATTCGTCTCCTTGATTTTTACTTTGAGATTTGAATGACCTGTCTTATACATGATCGCTTTGCCTCCACGTTCACGTATCGTATCATACATCACTTGCGAACACTTTACCTCACCGATCACCGTCGGGCTTGCCATCTGTTTACTGAACAGCAAGGCCATGATATCACCCTTGATATTGTGCTTTCGCGTCAAGACTGCAATACGGTCGGCATCCCCATCATAAGCAAAGGCGATATCGCCTTCACGGTTAAGCAGCAATCTGATATCTTCCAAGTTCTCTTCTTCCGAAGGGTCTGGATGATGGTTTGGAAAGGTCCCATCGGGCTCTATATAGATCCCTTTTGCGCGGAGTTCTAAACGATCAAAGATAAGTGGCAGAACAGAACCCGCCACCCCATTTCCGCAATCATATACAATGTTCAGGTCCATCCCTTTTAGATGCTCAAACTCATTGACGATATAATCAATATAAAGACTGGACGCATCATACTCTATGTAATCGTCACTGTCAGGGATGATCTCGACCATTTCTTCGATCTCACGACCTAGAGCGTAAATA
>JBFEXS010000122.1:0-5307 GCA_041562555.1 Sulfurimonadaceae bacterium | reverse complement strand
CTACTTCGCGACATTCCCCGCAACATTAAGGGCATCCCAGGTCTTTGAGATCGGCGGGGAATAGCAAAAATCCATCATCCCCAATTCTGACGTTGTCATCTTGGCACGAATCGCCATCGCAATCACATCGATACGTAATCCGGCACCGTTTTTTCCCAAGGTCTCGCCTCCGATAATGACTTTGGAATCTTTTTCATAGACGAGCTTGATATAGATATCCTCTTGATTCGGATAATACCCTGCCTGATTTTTATCCTTGACAAAGACGCTCATGGCCTCGATACCTCTGGCTTTAGCCTGCTCCTCATTCAATCCTGTGACAGCCGCTTCATAATCCATTACCTTGACACAAGCCGAACCTAATGAACCTGGGTACTCGGCATCTGCCCCCGCCATGTTTTCACCTACGACACGTCCAAGTTTATTTGCTCCTGTAGCCAGAGGGATATAGACATCGGCACCGTCGATCATATGCGGTACTGTCGCACAATCCCCTGCAGCATAGATATCCTTGATGTTTGTCTCCCCCCTTTTATTGACGATGATCGCACCGTTTTTAAGTGTAGCAATGCCACTGCCTTCAAGGAAAGCCGTATTTGGCTTGAATCCCGTAGCAATCACCACCAGATCCGTTGCATAGCTAGCCTTATCGGTTCTGACACGCTCTACCTTGTCCTCACCTTCAAATCCCACTACTCCCTCATTGAGTACAAGCTCGACTCCATGATCCAAAAGCTCTTGATGCATCAATTCTGTGATGCGCTCATCAAAGATACGGTTAAAGACCCTGTCACCGCGTTGGATCACACGCACATGTTTCCCCAGCTGCTTCATCGCTTCAACTACTTCCACACCGATAAACCCTGCTCCGATAATGGTCACATCTTTTACCTCATCGGACATAGCAATCTCTTTGAGTCTCATTCCGTCTTGCATCTTACTCAGGGTAAAGATATTCTCCAGACCTATGTTCTCAAAAGGTGGCATCACTACGTTTGCTCCGGTAGCGATCATCAACTTATCATAGCCTGTCTCAAACACCTCATCCCTCTGCAGGTTTTTCACTTTAAGACGTTTTCCCTTGGGATCGACACTCATGACCTGATGGTGTACCTGTACATCAACACCCTCATCTTGCATACGTTGTACTTTTCGCGCGATCATCCAGTTGGGGTTTTGAAAGAAATCACCGACAAAATAAGGCAATCCGCACGCTCCAAAAGAGATGATATCCCCCATCTCATATACTACGACCTCAGCATCTTTGGAAACGCGTCTTGCCTTGGCCGCTGCACTCATCCCTGCGGCAATCCCGCCGATAATGACTATTTTCATATCTATTCTCTCTTTGTATTCTATCCGTAAACAAACGTAAATTTAACATATGATGACCTATAATAGCTTAGATAAAAGGAAAACAATGCCACAAACGATTCTACTTCTTGAAGATGACAAGCTTCTGGCTGAGACCCTTTATGAGATGCTTGAGGAGAGCGGATATAAGGTTGATCTGGCGACTACGGGGAATGAGGCCGTAGACCTCACCTATGAGAACCGATACGATCTCTATATCTTTGACATCAACGTCCCTGACATGGATGGGTTCGAACTTTTAAAGAGTCTTCGCAATGCCCGGGATCAGACTGCCACGATCTATATGAGTGCCTTGGTGGATATTCAAAGTATTGCCAAAGGCTTTGAACTGGGAGCAGAGGATTACATCAAAAAGCCCTTTTTCCCTGAAGAGCTTCTCATACGTGTCAGATCCAAACTTCCGACCCACTCAGGGGTCTTCAGCTCCGGTGACTTCAGCTATGATCCGGGCAATAATGAATACAAACGTTCAGGACAAAGACTTTCCATGGGAAGCACTCAGGAAGCGCTGTTTAAAACACTGTATGAGAACCTGGGCAAGGTCGTAGACAGAGAAATACTCCTTGAATGTCTTGAAAGCCCTTCCTCCACGGCACTGCGTGTAGCGATCAATAAACTAAAACAGACAACAGGTCTGCCGATCGAAAATCTAAGAGGAGTGGGTTATGTCCTTGAAAAGCGTTGAACGTGAATCCCTAGTCAAAAGCTTTTTCCTCTATTTTCTCTCTCTGAGTCTTTTGATGTCTCTGATACTCTACAAAAACTATGACAGCGATACAAAAGAGCTTGACGAGAAACTCTACACGCAGATGCGCCTATGCAGCTTTGATCTTAAATGTACCCAATTCGAATTTGATTTTATTCAAGCCGATAAGGCACAGACCTATCAATTTCTTGAAGGCAAAGAGGGTCCCTTTGCCCTCTTTAACATCCCGAACGAAGAGAATGTTTTCCTGAAACTGCTCTATCCGCAGCGCGCCTATCAGTCAGCACAATATAGCATCATGATGCATCATCTGTATAACTATCTTTTACTTGTTTTTGTGCTTGCTTTGATCTCAGCGCTTTTTTCATGGTATGCCCTGCGACCGCTTCGACAGGCGCTTATCCTTAGCGATGAGTTCATCAAGGATATCCTGCATGATTTCAACACTCCCCTTGCCAGCTTGCGTCTGAACAGCGCACTCCTACACAAGGAGTTTGCCGAGAACAAAAAGATCGGCAGGATCGAACAAGCCGTGCAGACCATCTTGGATCTACAAAACAACCTAAGGGACTATATACATGACAGTCCTCTTCAATATGAGCAGATTCAACTCGATACGCTCCTTGAAGAACGTATCCGTTATTTTTCAGACACCTACTCCAGCCTCGGTTTTTCGCAAAACCTTGAGCCTCTATTTATCCATGCCAACCGTGATGCATTCACGAGGATTATTGACAATATCATCTCGAATGCGGTGAAATATAATAAACCAAATGGAACGATACAGATTATCCTAAAAGCCGATACACAGATACTCTGTGTCCAAGACAGCGGAAAAGGGATCAAGGAACCCAAAAAGATCTTTGAACGGTTCTATAAAGAACATGAGCGTGGTCTGGGCATCGGCCTTCATATCGTTAAAAAACTGGCAGACTCCATGCAGATACCCATCCGTGTAGAGTCGACCCTCAATGTCGGTTCGACCTTTTGTCTGGACTTGAAAGCTATTGCCAAAGAGCGCTAACGCATCGCTAACCTTGTGCTTACGCTTCGCTAACACTTTCATGTCATACTTTTCCCATCAAAACATCAAGGAAATACAATGAAGTCATTCAAAATCAATTTAGCCCTCAGTATCCTGATCAGTGCATTCAGCCCAATCCACGCCAACGAGACTATCCAAGAGCAGATCCAGGCAATCAAAGAAGCAGACCCGCAAGAGCGTAGAGAGCTTATCAATGCACTCAAAGAAGAGATCGCACAGATGAACCAGCAAGAGCAGTCTGAAGCAGTCAATCAAATGCGTGTTCAATTAAAAGCAATGAACCAAAACCAGATCAAAACAGCTGAGCAGACGCAAACACAGACACAAAACCAGTACCAGGAACAACAAGAAGAGCAGGCACAGCACAAAGAACAAAAACGTATCAAAGTGATGACTCAGACACAACAGATGCAGCAAACGCAACAGATGCAACAGATCGAGAACATGAACCAGCACCAGGGCGCGAATCAGTTTTCTCACCAGATGATGCAGGGAACGGCTCAACCTCAGCCTTTCGGTCAAAAGCAATAAGACGATATAAGCCCGGCATCTCCGGGTTAAAAGGAAAATAATGCGTATACTCTTACTATCTCTGTTATTTTTATCAACACTCTTTGCCTATATCGATTCGGATCTTGACGGTGTAGAAGACAGTGTAGATGTTTGTCCGAACACTCCGATATTAGAGATTGTCGACCTTGACGGCTGTAGTCTGCAGGCCCTGGAAACGGATCATCATTACGATATACTCATCGGTGCAAGCTATTCCCAGATCGATTATACCACCAACGAAGCAACCGACACCTATACCACATCTTTGCAAGTAGACTACTTTTACAAGAACCTCTCCCTGCAAGCCTCAAGTTCATACTACAGCACATCCAGTGATTCAACAAATGACAATGGGCTAAATGACTCCATACTCGCTGCCTACTATCTCTTTCGATTGGATGACAGTCTCAATGTGCGTATCGGAGGCGGTGTGATCTTACCCACATATGATACGGACCTCAACAACAATAATACGGACTATTTATTGAGTCTTAACCTGAACTATACTCTTGATGAGCTGACACTTTTTGCAGGATATACCCAAACGACCGTCAATGACGACGATATCGCCGGTATCGTCACCTACCAGGACAGCAGTGCCTACAGTATGGGGCTGGGTTACCATGTCAATAGGAAACACTACCTCAGTGCTTCGTATTATCAATCAGAGAGTATCTTCAAGGGTCTTGATGATCTTCAAAATATCTCCATCTATAATTTTTACAGTCTGGACAAGCACTGGTTTACAACCTTTACTTACGCCCATGGACTCAGCGACACGACGAGTGATCACTATGCTTCTATTAACCTTGGGTACTATTTTTAATCCCTCTTCCTGGGAGGGGCAAGCTCCTCTTTTGAGATAAACCTCGACAATTATCCTCTTTACAGTCTCTGTTTGCTATAATTCCATCATCAATACACATCTAATCATGTCCCTGTTGAAATTCGAGTTTACTACAAGTGTTACTTGTAAATTTTTATAAGGATCCTTAATGAAGGAATTTGTACAGAAATATCGTCCTTATCCACAGGTCGATTTACCCAACCGAGAGTGGCCTAGCAAGGTAATAGAAAAAGCACCTATCTGGTGTAGCGTAGACCTACGCGACGGTAATCAGGCATTGATTACACCTATGAACATGGACCAAAAACTCGAACTGTACAAACTCCTTATCAAACTTGGTTTCAAAAATATCGAAGTGGGTTTCCCATCGGCATCTAAAGTCGAATTTGACTTTTTACGCCGTTTGGTAGATGACAATCTTATCCCCGATGATGTCACCGTGCAAGTACTGGTACAAGCACGTGAACATCTGATTGAGAAGACCTTCGAGTCTTTGCGCGGGGTCAAGCATGCTATCGTTCACCTATACAACTCTACCTCGACGGCACAGCGAAAGATCGTCTTTCAAAAGAGCCAGGATGAGATCATCGATCTTGCCTTGGAGGGTGTCGACCTTGTCAAGAAGTATGAGGCACAACATGACGGGAAGATCTCTCTGGAGTATTCTCCGGAGAGCTTTACGGGAACAGAGTTGGAGTTTGCCGCACGTATCTGTAATGCAGTGACAGAACGCTGGGGTATCTCGGCAGAACGCAAGGTGATCATCAACCTTCCGGCAACCGT
>JBFEXS010000121.1:0-5369 GCA_041562555.1 Sulfurimonadaceae bacterium | reverse complement strand
GGTGCCATCCATGTAGCTGCAAGCATACCAAGAAGCTCTTCGCGACCTGGAAGTTTTGCAAATGCTTGGATCTTTGCTTCATCCGCCGGCTCACCATCAAGGTAACCTGCTTTGATAACGAACTTATCGTTCTTCTTAGCAAAGTCAGATGCGATTTTAGATGCCGCGATAACGTCGTCAGACCATACAAAGATATTAGTATCTTTGATCTCAACACCTTCCATACCCGCTTCTTTAAGAGCGATCGTTGCCAAAGTATTTTTAACAACCTGTACAGATGTATCTTTAGCACGTGCTGCATTACGAAGTTCTTCAAGTTCTGAAACCGATAGACCTTTATAGTCACAAATAACAACCGCTGTCGTATTTGCAAAAGCAGTTTTCAGTTGTTCAACAACGTTTGCTTTTTCTGTTTTAGTCATGTATTCTCCTTTCCAGACATCAAACTTCAAGTTGAGCGGTATGTACCAATTAAGCTTAAACAAGCCTCTAACTGTCTTTAGTCCATAAGATATTTGAGAGATCTCAAATCGGAAATCTGGATAGATCGCCTATAACAAATCTCATTCTATGGAAATTAGGGATTGGGATTATACTCAAATAAACTTTATATTTTGCTTTAAAAAAAAGAGTAGATTTTGGAAAAAAGTGAGCCCCTCTACGGGCTCATAAAATGCAATACGATCTGCACTAAAAGTTATAACGCAGTTCTGCGAAGAAGGAGACGCCTTCCATAGGATAATCATTCGGTACAGAAGCAATACTTGGCTCAGAATAGTCTTCGTCAAACAGATTACGTACACTGACCAAAGCATCCAGCCCATCCAGAAGCTCTCTTTTTTCCAAGGTCAGGTTGACCAGCGAGTAAGCATCCAGATCATCTCGTGTATCGGTACTTGGACGATGACGTTTACCGATAAAGAAATATTGTGCGTTCATGTTCCATGTCGGTTCGGGAGAATACTCAAACTCTACGAATGCCTGATGGTTCGGTATATTCGGTGTTCGCGTATTAACCACCCGGTTCTCAGAATGCAAATAGGAGTAGTTACCTCTTACACCATAAGCCTCACTGAAACTGTATTCGAGTTCCAGTTCCGCACCCATACTCTCCTGCTCGTTAATGTTTTCCGCTTGGCTTGGCGTTGGACCTACATAATCGATCATATCCTTTGCATCATAATAGAAAAGGTTCAGACGGCTATTGACCACGCCCTCATAATTAAAGGCCAGTTCATAGGTATCGATCTTTTCAGGTGACAGATCCGGGTTTCCTGAAAGTTGCGGATTGTTGATCAGGTAGAGTTCGCCAAAACTCGGTGCCCTGAAGGCTTTGCCGTACATCAACTTCACCATCAGTGCATCATCTGCTTCCCATACCAGTGCAAGACGGGGATTGACCGTCGACCCGAAATCATCGTAATCATCATATCGCACACCGGCGGTCAAGGTCAGGGTGTCGACTATCTTGTATTCGTCTTGCAAGAGGGCATAATAACTCTCCCGCGTCTCCTCCAGCATATATCCCAGTGCAGGATTATCGGTTATCTCCGTCAAGACTCCCTGGGTGACTCCCGGTCCGAAGTTTTTAAACTGGGTCGGATCCAGTTTGCCGTATTTATACCCGGCTCTAAGCTGTATGGTGTGCTGGTCTATCCCTCTGTACACCCCGCCCGTAGAGAACTCACCCACATACTCTTCAGCAAATGGCTGTCCTATTTGCCAGGCATTTCTCGGATAATAGGTCGGTTTTGAGTCCAGGTATGAAAAGCTCAATTTTGTCTTGATCACGGTATCATCCAACAGATCGTCATTTTTGTGCGTGATATCGGTGATCACTCTGGAACGATCGATATCTCCCTTTGGATCTACGATATGAAGATGCCCGTCTCCAAGCCCAAGGTCGCGGGCACGCTCAAGCAACACATTCACATCGAAATCTTCATAATGCAAGTCTGCATGCACAAAGGCTGACTTATAACGGCTTTGGACCTCTCCCGAAGCACCTGACGCATCCTGTGTGATGATCCTGTCCTCGTCCCCGTCGCTTTTCATCATAGATAATGCCAACCCTAAACTGTAATTGCTCTCTTGTATACTCTTGTTCATCCACATCTCGAAGGTATTGAACGAGCCGTATCGTACCCCCACTTCATCGCTGATCGTATCACTCTTCTTTGTGATGATATTGACCACACCTGCGAAGGCATCTGCACCATGCAGTGCCGAACCGGGACCACGGATCACCTCGATACGGTTAACAATGCTTACGGGCATACGAAAAGCATATCCGGGATGACCGTTAAGCAGGTCATTCATCGGTACCCCGTCAAGGAGGAAAAGTACCTGGGCATTAAAACCTGTAGCTATACCTCTGATGTTTACCTTTGGGGTCATCAAATCTACATCCGACGGATAGATATGAATTCCGGGAATCTGTTCCAGCACCTCATGAAGCGTGCGTGCACCACTCTTACGGATCTCATCTGAAGTGATGATCGATGTCGCTGCCGGTGCGAGCTTTTGTGATACCGGTACACCTGTTGCGATCTCTGTGTTCAATAGCTCTTCTATATTCATTGACTCATATAAGCGCATCTCCGAATCTGAGATATCTTCGACAGCAAACAGGTTCGAAACTGTCAAGATAAACAAACACGGTAACGTATAAATCTTTGATAACATTAGCACCCCAATCTATTGATTTTAATTACTATAACACTATGGTTACAAATATTATATTAATTTATCTGTAAAAAAATCGTTTAATTGGGAGTTGAATAAAAAAAAGTTATTTTTGAGGAGTGCCCAAGCAGTGATTGCCTGGGAAAGTGACTTATTTGATGTCTGCTAATTCAGACAGGTCAAATTTGATTGCCGGGCTCATTGTTAATGAAAGCGCAGCATTTTTAATATAACGGCCTTTTACAGACGCTGGTTTTTGCTTGTTGATCGATTTAAGGAAAGCGACAATGTTCTCTTCGATCGATTTAGGATCAAAAGAGACTTTACCGATACCCGCATGGATGTTTCCTTTTTTATCAACACGGTAGTTTACCTGACCGCCTTGAAGGTTTTTAACTGCAGTAGCAACATCTGGTGTTACTGTTCCAGTTTTAGGGTTAGGCATCATACCTTTTGGCCCTAGAATACGACCGATCTTACCAACAAGACCCATACAATCAGGTGCTGCAACAACAACATCAAAGTTGAAGTTACCTTCTTGGATTTGCTCTACAAGATCGTCAGTACCGACGACATCTGCACCAGCTGCTTTAGCTTCATCTGCTTTAGCACCTTTTGCAAATACTGCAACACGAACAGTTTTACCTGTACCGTGTGGAAGTACGATCGCACCACGGATCATTTGATCAGCGTGACGAGGGTCTACGTTTAAGTTCATTGCAATTTCAACTGTTTCGTCGAATTTTGCAGATTTAAGTTCTTTCATAAAAGCAGAAGCATCAGCGATGCTGTATACTTTGCTTCCATCAATTTTCTCGGAAAGTTGTTTGTATCTTTTACTTGCCATTTTGATTCTCCAGTTTTATATCTGCCACATCTATTTTTGAATCACTGTGGTCGATGATTTTTAGATATTTACCGTTTCCGTAGAGATTAGTCTACGATTTCAATACCCATTGAACGTGCTGAACCAGCCAATGTTTTAGCAGCTGCTTCTTCATCATCTGTATTAAGGTCAGCGATTTTAGCTTTTACAACTTCCATCAATTGAGCCTTAGTGATCTTACCTACTTTGTTTTTAAGTGGGTTATCAGTACCTTTTTTAAGGTTTGCTGCCTTCATAAGAAGAGCAGACGCCGGCGGTTGCTTCGTGATAAACGAGAAGCTTCTGTCGTTATATACAGTAATAACAACAGGGATTTTGAATCCGCCTTTGTCTTTTGTTTTCTCATTGAATGCTTTACAGAATTCCATGATATTAACACCACGTTGACCTAGCGCAGGTCCTACCGGTGGTGCAGGATTAGCTGCGCCGGCTTGGATCTGGAGCTTGATATAATCCATGACTTGTTTTGCCATTGTGTTTCCTTTTTAGTTTTTCGCCTGATCTAATTAAGATCTGACCCTATCGCTTAGTTTTGCGCAACTGGACGCATTGACTACGCTGACATCAGAACTTGAATCAAGTTCTAAGGTCAACGTAGAAAAATCATTTAGATGATCTTTTCTACTTGTGAATATGAGATATCTACCGGTGTAGCACGGCCAAAGATGGATACATTCAACTTCAATGTCCCATGCTCCATGTCAAACTCTTCTACTGTACCTGTAAAGTTTGAGAATGGACCATCAATTATACGCACGACCTCACCCGTATCAAAACCGACTTTTGGTTTCGGTGCTGCACGGTTCTCAACACGGTCAAGGATCGTGTTGATGTCATGTTCGCTTAGAGGTGTCGGATGATTCGCTTCACCGATGAAACCTGAGACTCTGGAGAGAGACTGGATCATGTGCTGGACTTCATTGTTCAGGTCGATATTGATAAAACAGTAACCAGAGTACAGAGAACGTTCTGTAATCTTCTTCTTACCGTCTTTCATCTCCATGACATCTTCTGTAGGCACTACGACCTCTTTGATGACGTCTTGAAGCTTATGTTCTTCTATCAGGTTTTCGATCGCTACTTTAACACTTCTCTCTGAACCTGCGTAGGTCTGAAGCGAGTACCATTTATGTGCCATGAGAGTCCTTTATAAAATAGCTGATAGGCTTGATGACATGATAAAGTCAACAAGTGCTAAGAATAGTGATACAAATGCTACTACCACGAAAACAGCAAGAAATGCCTGCTTAACCTGTGGAGAAGTTGGAAAAATTACTTTTGACAACTCTGCACGTGAGTTTCTAACATAGGAGCTGATTTTACTCATCATCTAATCCTTATTTTTTTACCTTTAAAAGGCCGGTCATTTCCGATTGATAGATCTCTAAAGACATATCGATCGAATATGAGTGGCAGGCGCAGAGGGACTCGAACCCCCAACACCCGGATTTGGAATCCGGTGCTCTACCATTGGAGCTATGCACCTATAGTTTACTCAAAGAGTAAAACTGTTACAGTTTCATCTCTTTGTGTACTGTGTGCTCACGACACCATTTACAGTATTTCTTTACTGAAAATTTTTCTGTATGAGTCTTTTTGTTTTTAGTTGTGTGATAGTTACGACGTGTACATTTCTCACAACCTAAGTGAATATTTTCTCTCATTGCGTGTTTCCTAAAATAGATTTTCGCTAGGCCCTTAGTCCTAGCTCCGCGGTATGAGGCGTGTTAAAAAAACTTAATTACTTAAGGATTTTAGCAACAACACCCGCACCAACTGTACGACCACCTTCACGGAT
>JBFEXS010000120.1:0-5604 GCA_041562555.1 Sulfurimonadaceae bacterium | reverse complement strand
TTCCTGGAGTTTTTCAAGCTCCACACTTGGATGGTCTTCACATAGACGCAGGGCCTTTTTGATAATGACATGTACAAGGATCTCGGCATTTGAACGGTCCTGAAGATCGATATAACCCAGATCAAAAAGAGTGAAGAGTGACTCCATGTGATCCAGGGCATCGTGCAGGTATTCTATGGCATTTTTCGGGTTTACCATGGAGTTTAGCGCAACAAGTTCATCGATAAGCGGAGGATTCTGTTCTTTGATACGCAGGGATCTTTCTTGGTGATCCTGGGAAAAAAGCTCAAGTACCGGTGTGATAAGTACGGCATGGGAGGCAACTACATAACGTCCTGACTCGGTAAATATATTTGGGTGTGCAACGCCCTTTTTGTTCATGATCTCTTTAAGTAAAAAGACGACATCGTTGGAGAACTCTCCGACAGTATAGGTACATACCCTGTCATTTTCGTGTTGGGCATACTCAATCGCAAGACCACCACCGATGTTGATCGATTCAAGTTTGTCAGCACCCATCATTTTCAGTTCAGCATAAATGTTTCCGGCTTCTCTCAGGGCACGTTTAAGCGGAGTGATGTCTTTCATTTGCGAGCCAATATGAAAATGGACCATATGGAAATGGTGTAAAAGGTCGTTCTCGCGCAACAGATGAACCGCCTCGAGAAGCTCAGTGGCGGAAAGGCCGAATTTGGCATCTGTGCCCCCGCTTTTTGCCCAAATACCTGAACCTGAGCTGTGTAAACGCAGACGGATACCGATTGAAGGGACTTTAAGCCCACAGTCTTGGGAGACATTGATGATAGACTCCAGTTCAGCAATCCCCTCAATGGTCAGAATGATATTATGGCCCATCTGAGCGGCAATGAAGCCAAGGGTGATCATCTCCTCATCTTTAAATCCGTTGACGGTGATCGGTGCACCTAAAGGCGTCTGACTCATCGCAAGGATCAGTTCCGCTTTACTTCCTGCTTCCAGGCCGTAATTATAGGCTGTCCCATGCTCTGTGATCGACGAGACGACTTGCGGGAACTGATTGACCTTTAGGGGAAAGACAGCCTGAAAACTACCCTTGTATTCATTCTCTGTGATCGAGCGCTTAAAGTTCGTATAGAGTGTTGAGATCTGCTTGTCGATAAGGTGTGGAAACCTTAAGATGACAGGACCTCGCAGACCTGAAGAACGTATCTCTTGAGTAATATCAAATAGAGAAGGTTTGCTTAGATGATTCAGTTTGATGTGTGAGCCTTCGATGACAAAATTGTCATCTGCCCAGATATTGACGCCATAGTTGTTCATGTGTTGTATTAAATCCTAGATATGTAATTTTTGATGGAAGTATTTGTCGATATCGAAAAATATCTCCCCATTGTGGTTTTTAAAGGTCAGGTTTTTCTGGTTAAGCTCTTTGATACTTCTTTTTCCCATAACCGCCAGCATGACTTTGACTCCTCTGAGGAGATTAGTGTGATAATGTCCCATCTTCTCACCCTGTTTAGTGACGATATATGAGGCACGAAGTTTCGGGTTTTGTGTTGCGAGCCCGACCGGACAGTCATGGCCGCCATATCCTGAACACATACGTGCGCGTATACAACCGCCGCTCATCATAAAGCCGCGGGCAATACCGATAGCATCCGCACCCATGGAGAGCATGATCACTACATCGTCCGGAGTCAGTATCTTTCCACTGGCAATGATCTTCACGTCCTCGCGGATCCCGTGTCTGACCAGCATCTCATTAAGCAGGTACAGTGCATTGGGTGTTGTGAGACCGACCGCCTCCATAAGCTCAAGGGGAGCAGTCGCTGAACCACCTTCACCACTGTCGACGGAGATGAAGTCAGGGATGCTCAAACCGGCTTTTTTACGGTTCGCGATATCGATAACCGTCTGTTCAATGGCATTGGCATCCGAAATGACGATTTTCATCCCGACAGGCTTGCCGGAGATCTCCTGCAGTCTGGATATGAAATTCAGCAGGTGCTCCGGTGTATCGGCGTAAGGGAAACGGTTGGGAGAGAAGAGGTCCTTTCCCTCTTCAACACCGCGGTAATATGCGATGTCAGCACTGACCTTGGAGGCCCCGAGTTTTCCACCCGTCTGTTTGGCACCCTGTGCGATCTTGATCTCGGTCATCTTGCAAAAGCGCATTGCTTTTGCATACCGATCTTCGTCAAACCTACCGTTCTCGTCACGTACACCATAGAGGCCTGAACTGATCTGGAATATCATATCGGGAATACTTTCAGGTACCTCTTTTGGGAAACTCTCCAAAGGGGCATCCCAGTTGATACGGAAGAGCTCATGGGCGGTTTGATCATAGATATAGGTGTTCTTTGTCTTTATATTGTGCAGCAGATGTCTTCTGTACTGTCTTATGGCTACAGCATTGTTGAAGATCTTTGCCGTGAGCTTGAACATGAACTCTGCATAGGGAGTGCTGTTGACAACTTCGAGGTAACCTGCATCTTTCAGATCAGGCTTTAGAGTGAAGAGGTGATTAGACGTGAGTCCCCCTTCTCCGGTATTCACAACATAGTTTGACTTGACGGCTCCCAGGGCAAAAGCTCTGACTGCTTCCGGGCTAAGTGCCCCGTCACTCATAGCTGAACGTATGATGGGTGATTTCGACACAAAAGGCTTTTCTCTCTTTTCGCCAAAGGTGACACTGAAGTCGTCAGAGACTTCATCGTCATTCAAGACATTTGTTGCATGCTTGATGATAAAGCGTGCTCCTGCAAAAGGCTGGTCTACGGAAAAGGACTTGTAATTTGGAATATCTTTGGCTGCTTTATAGACCCAGTCGATCTTGTCCCGTGACTCATAAAAGTTTTCTTCGGCAAAATATTGACGCAGAGGCTCGCGAAGGGCTTCAAAGAGGTAACGCATGCGTCCGATGACAGGATAGTTGATAAGCAACTGATGATGACGTTGCATATATTTATCATATATAAAGAGATTAAATAGGAAAAAAAGGCCAAGATAGAACCCATACTCTAAGAAGAGGATGAAGTAATGGTTTAATTGTTCTAACATGAGATTCCTTTACAGGCCAAAGGTTCAGAGTTCGTTCTGAGGAACTTCCGATTCGTTTTTATTTTCAAGATCTTTAAGCCATACGGTGCCATTTTTCAACTCATTCTCTCCGAGTATAACACAGTAGCGTGCATTTGCCTTTTCAGCGGCTTTTAAATGGGCTTTGAAATTACGTTTTTTGTATCCAATTGTAACTTTGTCACTTTTACGCTTTTGCATACCCAGTGTATAAGCTGTCGTAATACCATCTTCATCCAAGGCACCGAAGTAGTATCCTTCCAGGGATGCTTCAGGCATCTTGATCAGCTCCATGAGACGTTCTATCCCGATAGCAAAACCGACCGCAGGGGTAGGGCGACCATCTAAAAACTCGACAAGCCTGTCATATCGTCCTCCACCGGCAATAGCAGACTGTGCACCGATCTCAGTGGAAATAAACTCAAATGTCGTCTTGGAATAGTAGTCAAGACCGCGTACAAGGTGTGTGTCGATCTCATAGGCCATACCGTGGGCATCTAAGAGCTCAGTCAGCTTTTTGAAATCATCATCACAGCCATCACAGAGGTTCTGCATCAATTTTGGTGCAGTTGCATAGATCTCCTGGCAATGCTCATTCTTACAGTCCAGTACACGAATAGGGTTGGTGGACTTTCGGCGTTGACAATCTTCACAGATTTCCTCTTCATGGTCGTTAAGAAAAGCCACCAGGGAGTCTCTGTATTGCGGCATACAGTTTGTGTCACCCAAAGAGTTGAGTTTCAGTTGGAACTTTATTCCCAATGCATCAAAGATGTTTCCGACCATAAGAATAAGGGAAGCATCCTCAAGTACAGAGGACTCGCCAAAGCTTTCGCATCCAAACTGATGAAACTGTCTTAAGCGGCCTTTTTGAGGACGTTCATAACGAAACATCGTCCCGTGATAAAAAAAGCGTTGAACGGTGTCGATTCTGTCATATTTACTTTGCACAAAAGCGCGTACGACACCTGCCGTCCCCTCCGGTCGAAGACATACGTCATTCTCGCCCTTATCGATAAACTGGTACATCTCTTTACCGACGATATCACTGCTTTCGCCCACAGAACGTTTGAAAAGGGCTGTCTCTTCAAGTTGAGGCGTCTCTATAAAACGAAAGCCATAGTTGTTGGCAATACGTGTCGCTGTCTGTATAAAATATGTAAAACGAGCTGAATCTTCCTGCTCTAATGTATCATTCATTCCGCGAAGTGAACGGATCATTCTTTTTCCTTTGTTGTAGTGAGTCGTCTTGTTTATGCAGTGCCGTATGCTACTGACTGCTATGGCTCTCTTTTATAAAATTATCTATCCGGGTGTAAATCGTTTCAATGCTCTCTTCGGCATGTATGATCAATGTCTTTATTCCCAGGCTTTTGCAGACATGTAAAAGCTGTTGCTGCACATCCAGCATATACTCGATACCACGCTGTTCTATGACGTCATGGCTTTTTTCACCAAGGCGTTCCCTGAGGGTCTCTTCTTTGATCTGGAAAAGGATGATGGCATCAGGCATGATATCCTGCATCGCAAAACGGTTGAGTTTCTCCAGCCATTCAAAGTCAAATTTTTTGGAAGCAAGGGCATATGCCATTCCCGAGATCAATGACCTATCTGAGATGATCAAATGACCAAGATTGGGCTTGATGACCGAAGATACATGATTGCTTCTGTCAGCAAGAAAGAGCAATAGTTCAGTCACGGGACACAAATCGTCGCTGTAGAGGACAAGCTCACGTATCTTGGCACCCAGCTCGGTAGCCCCTGGCTCTTTGGTGATGATGGCCTGAGGGTAAGCGTTTCGCAGGAGTTCTATCTGCGTGCTCTTACCACAGGTGTCAATACCTTCTACGACTATGTACATAGGCCTGCCTTATGGATCATCTCTTCGACTTTTTCAGGAAGCAGATGGGATGTCTTGCCTTTGAACTTCAATAGGTTGCGAACGATTGAAGAACTGACAAAAGCGTGGTTGAGATTTGGCATCAGATAAACGGTTTCTATCTTTTTGTCAAGAGAATGGTTAAGGTACCCGAGTTGAAGCTCATACTCAAAATCACTCACAGCGCGAAGACCGCGGATCAATATGTTTGCATTAAGCTCTGCGGCAAAATCAACGGTCAGGTTGTTAAAAGGAAGTACGCGCACATTGTCAAGGTCGTCTGTCGCAGCTTTGACCATGTTCACGCGCTGTTCAAGGTCGAACATCGGTTTCTTATCCTTTGAGTCGGCAACGGCGACTACGATTTCATCAAACAGTTTTAATCCGCGTCTGATAATATCCAGATGTCCATTGGTGATAGGATCAAAAGTTCCGGGATATAAAGCAGTTTTAATCATCATTACTCCATCGTTTGTATAGATCATGCTCCAGACCTAGAAGATCAAACCATTTACCGATAAAAAAGTCTTCCATCTCATCAACCGTCTTTGTCTGGGCATAATATGCCGCAACAGGAGGAGCGATAATAACGCCTAGTCGTGAAAGCTTGAGCATGTTCTCCAAAGCAATGGCTGAAAACGGCATCTCTCTTGGTGCCAATAAGAGTT
>JBFEXS010000119.1:0-5701 GCA_041562555.1 Sulfurimonadaceae bacterium | reverse complement strand
TTATGGTTTTGGCGGTATTCTGGCGGATGATATGGGACTGGGTAAAACGATACAGACCTTGGCAAACCTTCTCATTGAAAAAGAATCGCAGCGGCAGACAAAAGCAAGCCTTATCATTGCCCCGACCTCACTTTTGGGTAATTGGAAGAGTGAGGCTCAAAAGTTTACACCGGACCTCAGGGTGGGGATTTATTATGGCAAGGACCGAAAAAATATATTAGATAATATCAATGACTATGACGTGCTTATAACGACCTATACACTTTTGACATTAGATAATGATGTCCTGAAAAAAGAACATTTTTATTATCTTATTCTGGATGAGGCCCAAAAGATTAAAAACGCTCGATCCGAATCGGCCAAGTCGGCGAAACAGATTCGTTCGGAATACTCTTTGGCTCTGAGCGGAACACCTATGGAAAACCATCTGGGAGAACTGCATTCGATCTTTGATACGGTCATGCCGGGATTTTTAGGTAATATCAAAACCTTTAAAAGTCTGTATCAAAACCCTATTGAAAAAGAACATGATATTGGAGCACAAAGACGTTTGAATGAGCGTATCAGGCCTTTTATGCTGCGTCGTACAAAGGATAAGGTGGCCAAAGAGCTTCCGGCGAAGACAGAGATGATACGTAAAGTCAATTTCCAAAAAGACCAGGCTTCTTTATATGAAACGATTCGTCTAAGTATGGAAAAATCGGTAAGAGAGAGCATTAAAAACCTTGGACTTGCAAAGAGCCATATCTCTATTTTGGCGGCTTTGCTTAAACTCAGACAAGTTTGCTGTGATCCCCGTTTACTGAAGATAGAACAGGCACAATCGGTCGAAGAATCGGCAAAATTGCAGATGCTCATGGAGTTAGTCGAAGAATTAAGGGAAGAAAAGCGTCGTATCCTGATCTTTTCACAGTTCACGATGATGCTGGAGATTATTGAAGCGCAGATGATTCGGGCAGGAATCCCCTACAGTAAGTTAACGGGTTCAACACGTGACAGGCAGGCTCAGATCGATGATTTTAATGCAGACAGGACAGAAGTGTTCTTGATAAGTCTGAAAGCCGGTGGGGTGGGGCTGAACCTTACTCAGGCGGATACGGTCATTCATTATGATCCCTGGTGGAATCCGGCCGCAGAAGAGCAGGCAACAGACAGGGCATACCGTATCGGCCAGGATAAACCCGTATTTGTCTATAAACTTATCGTGGAGAACTCCGTTGAAGAGAAGATTCTCCAGATGCAGGAAGAAAAAAGTGCCTTAGCGGATGCAATCTACAGTGAAAAAGAGGAGGGCTTTACAAAAATGGATGCTCAAGATCTTATCACACTGTTTGAATAACTCCTAAGTATAATATGGTGTAGTGTCTACAAGATACTGAATTTATGGCATAATTAAGTACTTTAAATAAAGGTCTTTTCATGCCTGAAATATGGATAGCGATTACAGGTTTAATCATACTCTTTCTATTTTGGCGGCAACTGATCATTTTTCGTGTGCGACAAAAGATCAATTATGCCCCTATCGTTTTGATCATTTCCCTTGTCTCATCTATCTCTTTGTTTGTATTCACTACGGGGACGAATGAGTTGAAGCATGATATACAGTATGCTTTGATGCCCTTGCTTATAGGATTGATCTTTTACCTTTTGATGTATATTATGCATCAATTCACCCTGACAAGAACAACGGAAGAAAAAGAGAGCCATGAGCGATTGCTCGCAACACTCATAGCAGATATCCAGGGATACTTTGGTGTGTTGGATGAGAAGCTTATCATGCTCCAGGATGCCGAACGAAAAACACTTGAAGCCGTACAGCTTACGCTAAAAAATGAATTGGCTGATTTTTCCAGACTCTCTCAGCAACAGGCGTTGATTTCTTCTAAACTTGAGCAGATGTATATTCAGGAAGAACAGGCGCTCATGGACATCCGAAAATTCTTACAGCAGGATATGGTTGACTTTGACAAGGTAGTGCATCGACATATTGATATTTTACGTATAGCCGAACAGGATCATTTCAATAAAATGATATCCATATTAGAAAATATGAATGATAACAGAGAGACTATAGAGACCTTCAACAGTTTGGTAAACCGTATTCAGATGATCGAAGAGAGCTTTGAGAAGAGTGCTTCTGCCGTCATCAAAGAGGTCAAAGAACAGCTTCTGATCAGCATTGCATCCATGAAGGGCGAGCTTGCAAATGTCAAACAGCTGAGTGAAGCGCTTAATCTCTCAACTCAGGAATATGAAGCAAAACTGCAGGAGCTGCATAAACAGGCCAGTCAACTACTTCAAAAATCAGATATTATCCATGAGAGTATGGAAGACACCTATACGCAATCACAGAAATTGTCGCCTGTATATGCCTCTTTAAATGAGTTGATATCACGGCTTATGGATATCTATGCTGAATATAAGCATGCAAAAAAAGAGTTGCAGGTTCTCAGTTCACAGTTGGGTGCAGTCGAAGAACATCATTTTGAGGTCATGGATAAAAAAATCGATCATCTTGGAGAGAATATCCATCAAAAGATAGAAGCATCATTAAAAGAGCTCAAAGAGCATTATCATCTTGCCGATACCGAGGTAAGCAATACCGTCAAGACACTTGCAGCAAAAGCACAGATGCAAAAATCCTATACAGAAGAGTAGATGACACTAAAGTATATAGGGTTAATATTATGTGCCTTCGCTTCTCTTGGTGCAGATGCGCTCGTCAAACGGACGCAGGTGCTTATGGGTACCTATGTCTCTGTCGCTTTGGAGGACAAGGATATTGTTCACTCCTCTCATGTCTTCAGACGATTAAAAGAAGTGGAAAATGCACTCTCTTCCTATAGTCCATCAGCGCAGGTGTATCGATTGAATCATGATAAGGAGGTCCTTCTTTCAGAGGATACCTACAGGGCACTTCGTCTGTGTGAGTCCTATTATCATCTGACAGAGGGATATTTTGATATAACGATCGGCTCCATAACCAAGGATCTGTTCCATTTTGGAGAAGAGCAGAGAGTGCCTCAGCGTCATGAACTACTTCGTGCAAGGGTTGACCTCAAAGGGTTGCATTTTAATCAAGAGCGTGCCTGGTTAGATGAGGATGTTACAATCGATCTTGGCGGAATGGGGAAAGGTTTTGGTGTTGATAGGGCCAAGGAGGTATTGCAAGAGCAGGGAGTCCTCTCAGGAGTGATTGCTTTAAGCGGGGACATCTTCTGTTTTCATCAGTGTCAGATGCAGATACAAGATCCTTTCAATGAGGGGAGTTTTGCTTATTTTCGTATGGCCTATCCCAAAACAGGGATATCGACGAGTGGTAATTACCGACGCTATGTCAAGAGTAAAGAACATCATCATCTGATCAATCCAAAGACAAGAGAATCATCAAAGAGTTTTGCCTCGATTACCTTGATCAGTCGAACACATAGTAATAGTGACTTGGATGCATTTGCTACGGCTGCATCGGTGATGCCAAGATCCAAAGCGGTTACATTTTTGGATGCTCAAACAGGACTCGGGTACTTGTTGGTGGATGTAAACAAAAAGATTAGCGTGAATGACAGGTTTAAGGCATTGACGCAAAACCTCAAGATTTATGTTTTAAAAGACTCGCCTGAAAGAGGATATATAATAGTAAGGCCATCAAGATTTCAAAACTCCAAAAAGCCAGGACTTTTATCCAAGCAAAAAGACTAAGGCCATATACGATGCCAAAGGGTGAAAGAATATCCATTAGCGCAGTGATAAAGAGTAAGAATATCAAAAGTTGTTTTTTACCCATGGAGATGATCGGTGTGAAGAGCAGGAAATGGGCATAGATAAAGATAGTGGTAGATATAGCTAAAAAATGCGGGACAGCCGTCTCCAAGAGACCTTCAAGGCTCTTTGGTGCAATAAAGTGTGCCTCATCACCTGAAAAATAGAGATAAACGTCTGAAGGAAGCAGACCAAACTTTTCGATAAACAGCCAAATACCGCTGATGAGTTGCAGTATTATGAGTGTGATAGCGAGAGTGAGCAGCGTAGAGAACAGTTTATGGGAAATCACGTCTTTTTCATCCCGATCTGGACAAAGCATAAGATCAGGGCATAGATACCCATCCCATGCCACCCAAGGGTCATCATGACAAATCCATAGACAAGGATATCCAGCCAAAAATAGGTTCCTAACAGACAAAGTGCCGATAACAGCAGTGTCCCCATGGAAAGAAGGATAATAAGCTGTTTATGTCTGTCTGTAAGCTTCAGTCGCAAGATGAGTGCCAATGTCGTAAAGAGTGCGGTGATGGAGAGAAATAAAGAGATGTGCACATGTTCAAGCAGGCTGAGCAGACTCAGGGGCTCTATAAACTCATCGGCGTTTCCTTTAAGGGTAAAGAGTACTTCGTCTATACTGCTTCCGAAAAAGTGTACCAAATAAACAAGGTCACCGATAAAATAGATCAACAGCATCAGGCTGTAAAAAGCTATAAGCATAACAAAATTGGGATTGGCGTGAATATCTTTGGATACAAGGAATTTCATGACTATTTTTTGAACTTGACCTCATACAGTGCCAAAGCAATCCTTGCTGCTTTTGTCGCTGCACGGGCAGAGAGAGTAGAACCGGTAACGGTTGGGATCTCCTTGCCCAGATTAAACGATGGTGTCAATGTCCTATTCTGTAAAACTTTGATCCAATGGGATGATGGGATGTATTCCATTGGTTCATTAAAGGCGATGATCTCTATCGTCTTCAATACACCTTCCAAAGTGATGATAGAGAGGATGGCCGTCTGTTTAGAACGTACCTTCTGAGTGACGAGGATCCCGTAACCTTGAAGTTGACCGTTCTCATAGGCACGAAAGATACGATAGATCTTGGTGTCAAGTTTTGTTGTCGCGAGTTCCTGGACCTTTTGTGCCTCATCGTTGTTTAGCAATATGTTTTTCTTCTCCACTTCGATAGCTTCACCAAAGTTCATCTTCATCGCATCAAAGGGGGAAAGTAGCAGTTTTGCCTGTAGACTCAGGCTAAGGAGTAATAATAGAAGGTACTTCATCGGTAATTTACTTTGTCTAAAGCAAGCTTTAGTTTTTGTGAATTATAGCACAAGAGGGGATTAGCCCTCCTTGTAGATTGCTTATATATCAGTTTTAGACTTCTTAGAATAGAAGGCCGAAACTGAAGCTTAGCGTATCTCTGTCCTCTACGCTGGAATCTTCATAATCAACCATTGCATAATCAAGTTTCAAAACGACTTGCTCATGCGGGAAGAAATTGATACCAACAGTCGTCGTAGTGCTTTCTGCGTCAAGGTCTGTTGTCGGGACAGTTGTATTTGTCGCGTCAACGACCGTATCAACCGGATTGATATAATCATACTGAACAAAGACAGGCAGTTTATACTCTGTGTTCATCTGTGCAAGTACATCATATTCGACATTCACGTAATAACCGTTGGCATCCGAAATAGAATTACCTGTTGCATCAGGGTTTGTCGAAGCAGCGATTTTATCCGCATCATCGATTTGGGTCGCTGTATAGAGTGCTTTGGCTTTGAACCCTGAGTTCTCATAACTTAGGTGCAGATCATACATTGTCGCCGTCGTCCCCGACACATATTCACCTTGAGTGGCACTTCCATGGTAAAGGGATGCACCGACAAGCAGGCCGGCCATACCGCTATAGTCTAAGCGACCGACGAAGGCAGCATTA
>JBFEXS010000118.1:0-5799 GCA_041562555.1 Sulfurimonadaceae bacterium | reverse complement strand
GATGACTCAAAACGCTTGATATCTAGCTTGAAATTACTCATTAGTTCCATGATCACATCTTGACGGATCATATCATCCTCATTGAGCAGTACGCCTCTTTCAAAAGGGAGTTTACCTGCATCAATGGCCGCTTCATACTCTGCCATCTCTTTATAGTTCTGCGCATAATAATCCACACCCTCTCCAATGGACGTGATCCCTATACCGATAAGATCCGCTCCTCCTTTGGTCGTATATCCTTGGAAGTTTCTATGTAACTCTCCCTTGTCAATCGCCAAAAAGAGTTCATCGTCCGGTTTGGCAAAATGGTCCATACCGATCATCTTATACCCATTGTTCTCAAAGAAATCGATCGTATATTTCAAGATATTGAGCTTGACATCCGGTGTAGGAAGCGTTGTCTCATCGATCTTGCGCATCGTCTTCTTGAGCCAAGGTACATGGGCATAATTAAACACAGCCAAACGGTCCGGATCCAAAGTCAATGTCATATCAAGGGTCTTCTTGAACGTCTCAAAGGTCTGGAACGGAAGACCGTAGATCAAGTCTACATTGATACTTTGTATCCCGTACTTACGTGCCAGGTCCACAGCATCTTTCGTAATATCATAAGGCTGGATCCGATGTACCGCTTTTTGTACCGTCTCATCGAAGTCCTGCTGACCGAAACTCACACGGTTGAAACCATTGGCTACCATCAGCTTCATCTGATCCTCATCCAGAAAACGAGGGTCGATCTCACATGACACCTCTGCATCGGCTTGAAAGTTCGGGAAGGTTTCTTTGATCTTTGAGATGATACGTCCAAGCTGTTCGGCAGAGAAAAATGTCGGTGTTCCGCCTCCAAAATGCAGCTGCATTATCTCCCGTGACGTATCCAGATGCTCTTTGAGGATATCCATTTCTCTAAACAGATAGTCAATATAGCGTTCCTTTTTCTCTTCCTTGGACGTAAACACGACATTACATCCACAGAAATAACACGCTGATCGGCAGAAAGGAAGATGGAAATAGAGGGATAAAGGACGCGAAGGGTCTTGATTTTTCAATTTATTGATATAACTGTCATAGCTATAAGCATCTGAAAACTCGATCGCAGTGGGGTAGGAGGTATATCGCGGTCCAGGCTTAGAATATTTTATATATTTTTCAAAATCAAGCATCTCATCAATCCATTATCATATTTATAATACGCGATTATAGCCCAAAGCGTATAAAATAGAGGTAAAGGATGAGTGCCTCCAAGCCCTCCTGTCTCTTGACATATATCAATATCTCTCCTGGATATTTGAGTTATACTTGTATCAAAAAGGATATTCATGATCTCCCTAGATTCCCTTCCTCTCGTCGATTATGCACCAATGAATGACGTTCATTATGAAGAAGTCGTACTTTTAAACAGCGTCACGGAATTATTGCAGTCTCCTTCAGACAATACCGCAGAAATCACCTCCCTTCTGGATGAGATCCTTGCTCACACACAAGAGCATTTTGCCAATGAGGAGCAACTGATGCAGACCTGTAATTTTCCTGCTTATGATATGCACAAAGCAGAGCACACCCGCGTTCTGAGCCAACTTCAGACATATGTCGATCAATGGAAAGAGACACACGATAATACGGTGCTTTTAGACTACTTTCGTGTTGAGATCCCTTCCTGGCTGGATCAACATATCAACACCATGGATACGATCACCGCACGTTTTATATGTATGCATCAGGGAGGCTGTTAAATGTCTATGTTCCGTTTTTTAGAGGCACCTGATTTTTCCAAAGACCTCGTGATCACTCCCATGGGTGAAAGCAGTTTTTCAAAGGAGATTCGCATCTGTATGCAAAGGCAGGCAGTGATGAAAGAGCATACCGCACCAAAAGGTATCAGTATAGCACTGCTTCAAGGAGAGGTCCGTATAGAGACCCCCGATGAGTCCTTTCAACTAAATCCGGGTGATGTGATCGTACTTGAGGCAAAGGTCCCGCACTCTTTATATGCCATTGAGGCATCTGTCATACGGCTCAGTCTCTCAAAACATGATTCTGTCGAACGGGTCTTTTCAGCTATCAAACCATAATAGGCTAGTCATGTTCCAGTGCAATGGTGAAGCGTGCCCCTACAGAAGTGTTTTCTACGATGATATGTCCGTTACAGTGCTCATCGATGATCATCTTGGACATATATAAACCAAGACCCGTACCATTTTTTTCATCTTTTGTCGTAAAATAGGGTTCAAACACCTTATCCAGGATGTTCACAGGGATCCCACCCCCATTGTCCTCTATCGTTATGACACTCTTATCCTCGTATTCACTTCCCCGTATGCTGATATACGCATTCTTGACATGTTTTTCTTCAAGGACATCCATGGAGTTTTTAATCAGGTTAAGCAATACCTGAACAAACTCGCTGGCATACAATTTTATCGGACGCTGCATATGCTGGAAGTCACTGGTGACATCGATACCCATCTTGATCAGGGATTGTTCCACAATACTGAGAGCATTGTCCATAAGCGTACACAGCGTCACCCGTTCCTTGCTCTTCTTCGGATTGAAAAAATGTCTAAAATCATCTATGGTATTGGAGAGGAACTGTATGTGTTCGCTCACCTTCTCCATATCCTTGTACAGACCGGTATCCTCCTGATCGCTAAGGCTGAGCTCCAATTGCATCGAGGCGACAATAGCCGAGATCGTCGAAAGCGGCTGCCTCCATTGATGGGCGATCATAGAGATCATCTCTCCCATCTGGGCCAAACGCATCTGTTTGCTCATCAGTTCATCTTTGGAGTGGTTTTTCAGGACCTCTTCTGCAATGCGCTCCTCCAGAAGATAATTGAAAGAGACCAGCTCTTCTTCGGCATGTTTGCGTTGGGAGATATCCGAGACCATCGCAAAAGAGCCGATTATCTCTCCTCTTTCATTGCTCAGGGCTTCCGTACTGAACAGACAGTATATCCGCTGTTTGTTCTTATGTATCAATTCGACTTCATACTGGTGTCCACCCTTTCCTCTTTGCGTCAGAGCGGCATACTTTTCGATCTTTTTACGACCTGTATCATCGACAAAATCAAAGATCGAACGTCCCATGATCTCTTCTTCACTGTACCCCAATATCTCGGAAAGTGCGGCATTGGCCATAATCGTCTCTTTGTTAAGATCGACGACCCAAATACCCTCATTCGCCGTCTCAAATATCTTTTGAAAGAACTTCGTCGATTTTTCCAGCTCCCTGACCTTATCATCCACACGCTGTTCAAGGCTTTGATTCAACTGTTTTAAGTCATCAGAGGTTACATTCACAAGGTGGGCAAGTGCCTCCAGCGTCTCACTGTATTCCTTGGCCTTCTGGATGTTTTTGCTCAAGGGCTTCACATCTTCTACGGCTAGCTTTGCTTTCGTCTCTGATAACATCAATATCGTCATCGATTGGTTCAGTAGCTTGTTCTTATTATCCTTACTGAAAAACTCGCCATAGGTAAAAAAGCCGCTGACAGGTATCTCTTTAGGGTAGAGCTCAAGCTCACAGATGATGTTCTCTTGCATAAAACGACGGCGTGCCATACAGGAATAGATAAAAACGGACTCAACAGGATATTCCTGTACCAGTCGGGAATTTTCATGTCCGTGATGTAAAATCAGATCCGGATTTCCCACACCGAAACGCACCTTGACACCCTGAGGAAGGTTCCCTGCAAAACTGAGCGAGCCGTCTTCATGGGTCTTCATGATCGCACGGGCAATATTTATCCCGTTTTCCTGCATGATCAGAGGGAACTCGACACCGATCCTAGGTAACTGCAATGCCGCGTTCGTCCCCAAATATTTTTTATAGGTCTCATAAGCTGATATCCCGTTGATCTCGTATACCCGGTTTCCCTCGGCTTTGGTCACCAGCATCTCACTGCCGATAGGGACCCAGTCGAAACTGTAATGGGTATTCACCTCAAGACTGTCACTCTCAATGGCAACCGCCACAATCCCCTCTGAAAGCACCTGGTCCTGATGCATGATATAGGTGATCTCAAACTCTGCATTATCCCCCGCCATGCCGCCGGCGACGATCAGATTGGGATCAGCTTCGTGAAAAGTATCCAATATCTCTTCCCCATTGGCATGTATCCCATCGGCAAAAGCAATCATCAATTTCGTATTATAATGGGCGACGTCGCGATAGAGCTTTTGAGCATTTACACAACTCTCTTTTCCGATGACATGCCCGGAACTCAGTTTGGCATTGTCAAAGACCGAAAAAGAGATGATCGTCTCATGCAGACTCACCTGCTTGTTCTGTATCTCACCGTCTGTCGTCGCACCGATGATATGTGCCTGAGGCAACAGCTCAACCAGTCCTCGTAACAAGGCCTGCAAAAAAGCCTTGTCAATACGCCCTGAGAAGACCTGTATCAGGCAGTTTCTTTCGTGTTCGAGACCATGTGACTTGACGAAATCTATAAGTTCATTATCGTTTTTATATTTATAGGAAAAGCTCTGCATATACCATTCTGAAATAATTTTACATAGATTGTAACATATAAAATCATTCTAATGGTCAACATCAAGTAAATATAAAGCTTTAACCTTATTTTTGTTATACTCGCGCACTTATAATTAACTAGGAAATCCATGATAGACATTAAACTCTTACATAAAGATTTCGACGCTGTAGTGCAGATGTTGCAACGTCGCAAAGTTGACCCGAGCCTACTGGAAGAACTCCGGAGCGTACACCAGGTTTATAAAACTGTACGACAGGAACTGGAGGCGGCTCAAGCGGAACAAAATGAAAAATCAAAGCTTTTTGGCCAGTATATGCGTGAGAAAAAAGATGTGACTGAGCTTAAAGCCCAAGTCGATGCAAATAAGGTTCTTGTAAGTCAGAAACAGGAACTTACCCGCCTTGAAGAAGAGAAACTCAACACTATCTTACGTGCGATCCCAAATATTCCCGATGAAGATGTGCCCGTCGGTGCCGACGAAGATGAGAATGTCCAGATCAAGAAAGTCCTTGAACCGCGCAGCTTCTCATTTACCCCAAAAGAGCATTGGGATCTCGCTGAAAATGGTTGGATCGATTTTGAAAAGGGTGTAAAAGTCGCCAAAAGCCGTTTTTCCGTGATCGCAGGTATGGGTGCCAAACTTGAACGTGCCCTTGTGAACTTTATGCTTGACTTTAATGCAGAACGTGGTTTTGAAGAGGTGTCTGTTCCCGTTATCACCAACAGAGAATGCCTTATGGGTACCGGACAGCTTCCTAAATTTGAAGAAGACCTCTACAAGATGGATGGAGAGGAACTTTTCCTTATCCCAACAGGAGAGGTCCCGGTCACCAATCTTTTTCAGGATGAGATCATTCCGGTAAATGAGCTTCCTATCAAAATGACGGCATTTACGCAATGTTTTAGAAAAGAAGCCGGTGCGGCAGGAAGAGATACCCGCGGTATCATCCGTCAGCACCAATTCCCTAAGGTAGAGCTTGTCTCCATCACAAGTCAGGAGCAGAGTGATCAGGTCTTTGATGAGATGGTAGCGTGTGCATCGGATCTGCTTGAAGCGCTTGGTCTTCCATACAGACAGGTACAGCTGTGTACCGGTGACATGGGATTTTCAGCCGCACGAACCGTAGACCTTGAAGTGTGGCTTCCCGGACAAGGCTGCTACAGAGAGATCTCTTCTGTCTCCAACACACGAGACTTCCAGGCAAGACGTGCAAAGATCCGTTACAAAGACGGTAAGAAAAACATCCTAGCCCATACACTAAACGGTTCTTCTCTCGCAGTCGGACGTACGATGGTCGCTATC
>JBFEXS010000117.1:0-5833 GCA_041562555.1 Sulfurimonadaceae bacterium | reverse complement strand
CTATGCACTTGACTTTGACGTACCAATGCATATCACTTCACAATATGGACAGACGCATATCGCACAAACTCTTATGATCGACGATGCTGTGAGCTACTGCACACAGGCCTAGTTTTTTTTCAAAAACCTCCTGTTTTCATCCAGTACTGTCTGCAAAGTTCTGCCAATACATAGCTATTTTCTTTCTGATTTTTATAACAAGTGAGGAGGTTGTGTATTTATAGAACCAATGCAAAAATATATTAACAAACATATTTCGATCTTCATCAACGGACACCCTATCGAGTCGTCCATTATTTAGATTAGAATCGTACTCTAAAGCCAATATATCCCGTGTCATTGTACTCATAATCACCGCCTTCAAAATCTGTATCGATTTGGCGATATCCTACAAAGAGGGTCCCCTGTTCGATGATTTGAAGACCAAGCTCAGCACGTCCTTCAAAGTATTTATCCGCATCTTTAAAAGAGAGTGCTGAAGGGGCATACGCGAGTGAAGCGGAAAGAACAAGGGGCATACTGATATCCAATGGCAGTGTATAAGCCAATTCAGCATTGATCGGAACCGTAGCATGTTTAGCATTTCCTACCTTCGTATAGGTTCCCTTTATCCCGATTCCAAATTTGAAATCATCCGCTCCGCTCAGGTTCTGACGTAACATAAACCCCGCCGAATACAAAGGGTTTGTCTTTTCTTTATTATCCACATCCAAAAGTCCCAACGTCAAGAAATACATATCCGGATAATCAGAACGATTCAGTTCTCCAATATCGATATTTCCCTGTACTTCCACATCATCATTGTTCAGATCAAGAGAAGCGTCGTGCATGGCAAGAAGTGAACTTCCCAATGCAATTGTCAATAATATTTTTTTTAGCATTGATTGCTATCCTTTATACGTTCTATGGTTTTTGTCGTACTCTTTCCATCGACAAAATCCACGAGTTTCAATTCCTTAGCAAACTCTGTTCCGACGACTGTTTTACCTTCATAATCCCCACCTTTAACCAACACATCAGGCTGAATCATCTTGATAAGTTCATAAGGTGTCTCTTCAGAGAAGATCACGACATAGTCTACCACCTCCAGGGCTGCAAGCAGGTAGGCTCTGTCGTATTCCGGGTTAATCGGACGCTCCGGTCCTTTGAGTTCACGCACAGAACTGTCTGCATTAAGTCCGACAATCAATATGTCACCGAAACTTTTGGCGATTTCAAGGTATTTCACATGTCCCAGGTGAAGGATATCAAAACAGCCATTGGTAAAGACAATACGCTGTTTTTTAGCCTTGGCCGAGACAACAATTTTCTCCATTGCCTCTTTTGATTTGATATGCATGTCTGAAGAACTTTTATGCAAGGTTGATTCATACTCTTCAATCTCATCTATACTGGCGGTCGCTGATCCAATCTTGCCGACAACAACAGCTGCTGCCGCATTCGCAAACTGAGCAGACGTTATGATATCCTGCCCACTGGACATTGCAAAGCCCAATGCCGCGATGACCGTATCTCCGGCCCCGGTCACATCAAAGACCTCTTTTGCCACGGTCGGCACCTTATGCATTCTATCATCAAAGATTGCTATCCCGTCCTCAGACAAAGTGATCATGGAAAGTTCTAATTCACATTCACGTCTTAACCACTCTCCCGCATGCAATAGGCTCTCATCATCTTTGATATCAATGCCCGTAGCCTCACACGCCTCTTTTTTATTCGGAGTAAGGAAATGTGCACCCTTGTATTTAGCGTAATCGACTCCCTTCGGATCAACCAGTACCTTTTTGTTCTGCGCTTTTGCCAAACCGATGATGCCCTGACACAATGCTGATGTCAAAACGCCTTTTCCATAGTCTGAAAGAATAATCATGTCATATAAGAAAAGATCTTTTGAGATAGCCGTCAGGATCTGCTCTACGGAGTTTGAATCTATATCCTCCTTATTCTCCTGATCATAACGCAATACCTGCTGGTTGGAGGCGATAATACGGGATTTTTTCGAAGTTACACGTCCTTCTTGCGTTATCAGGCCTTCCGTCTTCACCCCAAGGCTTTTTAACATGAGCATCAACTCTTTGCCAATACTGTCTTCACCAATGACCGAAGCTACACTGACACTGGCACCTAAGGCCTTAAGATTATTAACGACATTTCCGGCACCCCCAAGCACTGTTGTCTCTTTACTGACATTGACCACCTGCACAGGAGCTTCGGGAGAGATACGTTCACATCCTCCCCAAAGATAATGGTCAATCATCAGGTCGCCTACCACCAAGATATTGGGTTTGGCATTTCGAAGGCTTTCAATCATCACTATGTTTCACTTTCTTTACAATTTTTATCGTTTATTGCTCAATATATCATCTGAGCGCGATTCTAACTAAAATGTCTTGATATCAACGTAAAAACTTTGACACATTTTATACTATTGACTCTTGTATTCTTTCTTTCTACGATCTTTTTCAACCGCTTCGTTCAATGCGTCTTCACCATCATCCAAGACCGTATTCATCATCTTGTCCTTGTCGTCAAATTGACCGGTCTTGATCGCCCATACGACTCCAAACAATGCCATTGCACCTAATAACAACGAGATGCCTAGCATCATGATAACAATTCCATTATCCATTTTTTTTCCTTGTGATGACTACTCTCTATTCCATTTCCACTTGATGCGCAGTGAATTTCCGACAACCAGGAGTGAACTCAAGGACATCGATGCCGCTGCAATTAATGGGATAATATATCCTGCCATAGCAAGTGGTATCGTAATGAGATTATAGATCAATGAGATAGCCAGGTTTTCCCGTACTAACAAATACGTCCTTCGTGAGATCAAAAATGCTTCTTTGAGACTTTTTAGTGAATCATTCAGTAAGACCACATCACTGACTTCTATTGCGATATCCGAGCCCGAGCCCATGGCAATCGCAATATTTGCATTGGCAAGGGCAAGAACATCATTGATACCATCTCCAACCATGACACATACCTTGTCATTATGTTCTCGGACATAGATTGCTTTTTGTTCCGGTGTCAATTCGGCCTGAAAACTTTCAATGCCGACTTCCTGTGCGATACGCTTGGCTGCTTCTTGGTGATCACCGGTAAGCATCACTACCTTTATATTGTTCTTCTGACACATCTGCAGAAGTTCAGATATCCCCTCTTTAGGGCTGTCTCGCAATTCAAAAGACGCTATCAAGACATCATCAACGGCAAAGAAAAAAAGAGAAAACTCAGAACTATGTTCTACGTTTATCCCGTTTTCCTGCATAAAGACAGCATTTCCTCCCAAAACCTTCTTGCCTTCATATACCGCTGCTATTCCACGGGACTGAATCTGTTTGGCAGAATGTAGTCTTACCGCTCTTAGGTTTTTGTCTTCTTGTTTCAGATATGTTGCCACACCTTGTGCAACGGGGTGTAAAGATGATTCACACACCCCTAATAACAATGCTGTATCCAATGATGCATAACTGTGTGTATTGATCACTTCAGGTTTACCCTGAGTAATCGTTCCCGTCTTGTCCAGAATCAACATATCCGCCTTGGCCATTGTCTCAAGTTGGGCTGCTTCTTTAAACAAAACACCCCGTTTTCCACCCAAACTGAGACCGATCAACGTGGCAACAGGCGTTGCGAGTGCCAAGGCACATGGACAGGCGATGACAATAACAGATATACCTACCATAAAAGCGCGATCAAAAGAGTGCGGCCAGAACCACCATACAAAGAACGTCAACAAGGCGAGCACCAGGATGACTGTCGAGAAATGTCCTGAGATTCGATTGGCCAACATCTCTATGCGCGGTTTTTTACTCATGGCATTCTCGAGCATTGAGACCAGATTTGAGAGTGTAGAATGGGAAAAATCTTTCAGTACTTTATACCTGAACAGTGTGTCTACACAGATCGTTCCGCTGATAATCTTATCCCCTTGCTTTTTAATGATCGGTCGACTCTCTCCCGTCAGACTTGCTTCATCAAAATAGCCTTCTCCTTCAAGTACTTCTCCATCCAGAGCTGCCCGTTCACCAGGTTTGATCTCGATAATATCATTGACCTTCACCTCATGGACAGACACTCTTTCAAGTCTATTTCCTTTTACAAGGGTAACCTCATTGGGAATATGTCTAGCAATCACATCCATTGTATCGGCAGCAGATTTTTTACTCAGTACCTCTAAAAACTTGCCCACTAAAACAAAGGTAACGATCATGGCTACGGAGTCAAAATATGCTTCGCCCTCTTGTAAAAGCGTTATATAGATTGAATACACATAGGTCAGTGAAGCTCCCGTAGCGACCAGGGTATCCATATTGACCGTCTTGTTCCTAAAACCAAAATATGAACCTTTGAAAAAGACCCACCCACTGTAAAAGAGCACCGGTGTTGCCAAAATCCATTCAGCTACATTAAGAATGCTTTTCATCTCTTGGTCTATACCGGTAAAATACCCTGCATATTGGGCAACAGCGATCCACATGATGTTCATCGAGCCAAAGAGTGCTACCACCATGCGAAGATAGAAGTCTTTACGCAGTTTGTTTGCCCGTTCTTCCTGTATAGTAGGATCGTATGGATAAGCGTTATAGCCAATAGCGCGGATCATATCGATAATGGCTGAGAGTTTGATGATATGATCTGCCCAAATAATCTTTGCCTTGTGGTTGGCATAATTAATATTGGCATCGATCACGCCTTCGAGTTTATGCAGCGCCTTTTCATTCAACCAGACACATGCAGAACAGTGGATTCCTTCGATAACAAGAGAAACCTCTTCAAAGCCATCTGCATTAGTCGTTACAAATTGATCATAAAAACTCTGGGTGTCAAATGATGAACTGTCTTCAAAACTATGGCTTGGAGCAGAAAGCTTTTTATCTCCTACTTTATCGTAAAAACCCTCCAACCCCGAATCGTTCAGAAGATGATAGACTCCCTGACAGCCCGTACAACAGAAATAATGCTCTTCATCTTTAATCATCACTGTTTCATCAAAATCAAGATGACAATGACTACATTTAATCTTGGACAAGTTCAAACTTTCCTGATTGCTTGTTTTTAATCAGCTTATCGTGTTTGGCAACTGAACCCTGCATGCATATATATACCCCAGGCGCAGCTTCGGATTTTGCAAACCCGAGTGCCATTGCAAGGTTAGAGGTCGCTTCTACAGGATCGATTTCAAAAGGGACCATCGCACCGGTAAAGATGACCACCTTTCCTTCCAAAACCTCATCTAAGAAAGCAGCTGAAAGGTCCATGGTATCCGTACCATGCACAATGATAAAATGTGTTTCCTCGGATGCCGAGATGATCTTGGCCATCATCTTTCGATCATCCATATCCATATCAAGACTATCCTTATAAATAAGACCTGCCAACTCGACCCCATAGGTGAACTTTCCAAGGATTGTTTCCACCGCCACATTATCATAAGGCACTTCCATTTCGCCGTTGAGAGGGTTATAACGCTTGTTGAACGTTCCTCCGGTATTCAAAATCAACATGTCAATTCGCTTAATGCATGGATATTCTGGATAGCAGATGTCTCTACCTCTTCTGCAGATAAGAGATATGCCTGCGTTAAACCAGCCGCATATGCGGCTTCAATATCACGTTCACTATCTCCAATCAATAGTGAATTCTCCATATCAATATCAAGTTCTTTTGCTGCATCCAACAGCATTCCCGGTTTTGGTTTACGGCAGTCACACTCTCCACTGATATCCGGATGATGGGGACAGTGATATACCTTATCTATTCTTACACCATGTTCTCGAAAAACATCAATCATCCAAGCCGTCAAACTCTCAAAATCCTCCTG
>JBFEXS010000116.1:0-5869 GCA_041562555.1 Sulfurimonadaceae bacterium | reverse complement strand
GGCTCCATTGATAGACATGTTGTCCAGCAGTGGGGATTCAATCGCAGACTTGATCGCCTCATAGGCTGCATTTTCACCTTCGTGCGTACCGACACCCATCAATGCCATACCACGGTGAGACATGACTGTCTGAAGGTCGGCGAAGTCAAGGTTGATATCATTCGCGCCGGAAGAGAGGATGACTCCGGATGTTCCGGATACCGCTTGCGCAAGTACACTGTCTACAAGACGGAAACTCTCTTTGATACCCATGTTTCTGTCTACGATGGACAGAAGTTTGTCATTCGGGATGACAACGATAGAGTCAGACTCTTTCTTCAACTCTTCAAGACCCGCCATCGCGACTTTCATACGTTTACGCTGTTCGAACATAAACGGCTTTGTCACGACAGAGATAGTCAGTGCACCAACTTCTTTTGCGATCTTCGCGATTACAGGGGCTGCACCCGTACCGGTACCGCCACCAAGTCCGGCTGCAACAAAGACGATGTCCGCACCTTCCAAGGCGCTACGGATATCATCATAAGATTCGATTGCAGATTCTCTACCAACATCCGGTTTCATCCCTGCACCCAGTCCCTTGGTCAATTTCGCACCAAGTTGGATCTTCGTACAGGTTTGAGAATGGTCCAACATCTGAGCATCGGTATTGGCAACGATCATCTGAATGCCTTCAATACCCTCATTGATCATATGCCCGATCATATTACCACCGCCGCCGCCGACGCCGACAACGATAATCTTAGCTCCTGAAATATCCGTTGTTTCTTCTATAGTAAACGCTTCCATTTTCACTCTCCTTCTCTAGATTGAATCTTAAAATAATTGTGTCGCCCATTGCCAGATCTTACTAAAGAAACTCGGCTCATGGCTTTTCTCAGCTTTGGCAGTAGCAATACCCAGCTCACTCTTGATATCTGCAGGACCCTCCATCGGGTGTTCCTCTTCTACGCCAATACTTGGCGCAATATCCGCGATATTCGGTGTTTCACGTCCCTCAAGACTCTCATTTCGGTGACGCATATGTTTATTGACATCGATCTCATACGGTGCGTATCCATTGGCCGCATATTTGAGTAACCCGATAGCTCCTGAATAGGATGGGTCTCTAAGGGTGTCGAAGAGTCCTTCCATCTCTGTCGGTTTTGCCATGCGAACCGGCATGTTGTCAAAGATAGCGACAGCTAACTCGCGCATGCCTTCCATCTTTGTAAATCCGCCGGTAAGTACGATCCCCGCTCCAAGCTGGTCTTTAAGACCGCTTTTCTCCAAAGATTGTGCAATGATCATCAGTGTCTCTTCCACACGGGCATAGATCACATTATAGACGACTTCCAAAGACACCTCATGGGTCGTCTCCTCATCCCCGATCACCGGAAGTTCTATCAGATCATTTGACGGAGTGTGAAGGCTTCCATAGGTCATCTTGACATTATCCGCTGTATTCAATGGTGTATGCAGTGCCATCGAAAGATCATTCGTGATGTGGTTTGAACCTACACCCAGGAAGTCGTTATAGCGGATCGAGTTACCTGAATGGATGACCAGGTTACAGGTCGAACCACCCATATCGATCACTGCAGCTCCTAATTCCTTTTCATCAGAGTTCAGGGTCGCAATGGCAGAAGCATATCCGCTCAGGACAATATTTTCAACTTCGATACCCGCTGCTTTGACAGCTTTGCGAAGGTTGTTAAGATTGGACTTCTGCGTTGTGATGATGTGTGTCTCGACTTCCAAACGGGCCGCATTCATCCCGAGAGGGTCTTCAATGAAGTCCTGATCGTCTACTTTAAAGTTATATGGCAGAGTATGCAAGACTTCATACTCATTCGGAATGTTTGCATTATATAAAGAGGTATGCATGACACGATTGATCTCTTTGAGACCCACCTCTTTGTTAGGGATGTTTACGATTCCGCTTGAGTTCAAGCTTTTAGTGTAGGCACCTGAGATAGATACGATTGCCTTGGTAAAGTTCGTTCCAGCAACACGCTTAGCATCGTTCAATGCATTTTTGATGGACTTGGAAGCAAGCTCGATATTCGTGATGCTTCCTTTTTTGAGCCCCTGCGCCTTGCTTATCCCGGCACCAAGGATCTGTATCTTATCATCTTCATCGATCTCGGAGATGATAGCGCAGATCTTAGTCGAACCAATGTCAATGGCAAGTACTGTTCTGTTCAAGGTTAATTTCCTTCTAAATATGAAGTCACAGGATAGTGCGCTTCAAGTTTTTTAAGTAAACCATCATTTAAGAGTGATGTTTTAAGTCGTAACACATTTTTCTCTTGAGTGTTATTTTCTTTTTTGAGCAATTTCTGTTCCAAAATATTGAAAAGAACAATTTTATTTTCTTTTAATTTTATGAATCCACGCTTTTTCTGTTGGGCAAAGAGAGCTTCCAGAAATTCGGCTGCTTCGTATTCAGTAAGTGGTTCGAGCTTATTGATGCTTTCACGTGTCAAAAACGGCGAAGTCGTTCCGTTGAAGGTGGCTACCGAGTTTTGCGCCAGCTCTGTCAATTTTACCTGGGTTTGTTCTGTTACATAAGCTGTTTTAATATCCGCTGCTGCTTCTTCAAAACTTTTAGGCTCAGCTCCCTTTGTCGAGACACGTTTAAAGATAATAAATGTGCCGTCAATATCCTGTGGTTTAAGGTATGGTTTCTCTTCTGTCAGTTTAGCAACCTTCTCAAGGATTTCTGCTCCATAGGGGTTGTTACTTGCAGAGATAGTCACTTCATTGGTCAGAACATTCTCATCCAATTTCTCTTTCTTATAGTCGATATAGGTCCGTAAGGCTTCTTTATTTGTCGCTTCTGTGTTTAAAAGGGCAAGAAGTTCAGGCTTTGCATCTTCAAATGATTTGATCTCACCGGACTCTGTAGCAATGTCGTGTTTGTTCTTCTCATATTCGACTCTAAGCTCTTCCTCACTAGGTGTTACTTCCACAGGAGCTTGCTCGATATACTCCAGGGTGTAAGTCGGCTCATTCATGTACTCCATCTTATGTACTTCCCAATAGTTCTTCAGTTCCTCTTGGGTAGGTGTCACAGAGATCATTGAAGTGTCAAGTACCTTATAGGATATCTTGTCGTTGATATAGAGTGCTGTCGAAACAGCCTCTTCTTCCAATGGAAGTGCCGTTGGAGAGAGGATGCCCATTACTTTTTGAAGCAGAAGGGAACGACGTACATCGCTTTCGTATTGCGCAATAGTAAGATGGGCCTGCTTCAGTACTTTTTTATAGGTCTCTTTGTCAAACTTTCCGTCTTGGAAGAATGCATCCGTTGTTGCAATGTTCTCTGAAAGTTCTGCATCTGAAACCTCAAGTTTGAATTCTTGAGCTAGATTGATAAGGAGTGCTTCATTGATCAGCTGACGAAGTGCCTGCTGCTGAAGGCCGAAGGCTTTTGCCTGTGATTCGTCAAACTTTCCCTGGAACATTTGATTGTATTGGGAAAAGAGCTGACGGTATGCTGTATTCATCTGGTGTACACTGACTTCGACTTCTCCAACCTTTGCCACTGAATCAGCAGAACGTCCTGAAAAGCTTCCGCTACCGATAGCAAACATAGGTCCCGCTGCGATAAAGGCACCGACACTGACCCATAATGTGATGTTCAAATATTTGCGATGTCTTTGCATCCATGTAATCATATAAAATTTCCTTAATCTATAATTCTAGTTATTCTAGTGTGTATAGCATTAAAAATCGATAAATATTACATATATACATCAGATTATTTTTATATGTAACATTAAAGGTCATTTTTACTACAATCCTGCCCATAAAATGACGTCAAAAAGGTATAACATGACTAACAAAACAATGGCACAAAGGGACCTGAGTGTTCTATGGCACCCCTGTACTCAAATGAAAGATCATGAATTTTTACCGATGATTCCTATCGAATCAGGAAAAGGTGTCTGGCTTAAGGACTTTGATGGAAATGAGTATATTGATGCGATCAGTTCATGGTGGGTCAATATCTTTGGACATGTCAATCCGTATATCAGTACAAAGATCAAGGAACAGCTGGACAGGCTTGAACATGTCATACTGGCAGGCTTTACCCATGAGCCTGTCGTAAGACTTTCTGAACGGCTGGTAGCTCTGACTCCGGAGGGTTTAGAACGCTGTTTTTATGCAGATAACGGCTCTTCGGCCGTGGAAGTGGCATTGAAAATGTCCTATCATGCCCATAAGAACCGGGGAAAGGAGAAGCCGTTGTTTGTCTCGCTAACGAATAGTTATCATGGTGAGACGATCGGAGCTCTTTCCGTGGGAGATGTGGAACTGTATAAAGACACCTACGGACCTATTCTCATCTCTTGTGTGCAGACTCCGGTACCCAAAGATATGAGCGAAGCGGCAGCAAGGGAAGCTGCTGAGGCGTTTGAATCCCTGTTGAAAGAGAGAGCCGAGGAGATCTCCGCCTTGATCCTGGAACCGCTTGTACAGGGTGCGGGATATATGCATATGTATCATCCTCTTTATCTCAGACTCGCAAGAGAACTATGTACGAAGTATGATGTGCATTTTATCGCTGATGAAGTGATGGTGGGATTCGGACGCACGGGAACACTCTTCGCTTGTGAACAAGCAGGTATCACACCTGACTTTATTGTCCTTTCAAAAGGACTGACCGGAGGGTATCTTCCGCTATCGGTGGTCTTGACGACGGAAGATGTCTATTCGGCTTTTTATTGTGACTACGGTCTTTATAAAGCCTTTTTACATTCGCATTCATACACAGGGAATGCTTTGGCGTGTGCAGCGGCAAATGCGACCCTGGATCTGTTTGAGCAAGAGGATACGATTCAGAAGAATCAGCAGATAATTGCCTATATGAAGGACAAACTGGCTCCCTTTGAAACCTTGGAGAATGTAAAAGAGATACGTCAAACGGGGATGATCTGTGCGGTTGAGTTGAATGGATATACCCCCGAGGAGCGCATCGGTCTTAAGGTATACGAATACGGTCTAAGCAAAGGAGTATTGCTCCGCCCTTTGGGGCACATCGTCTATTTCATGCCGCCGTATATCATCTCCAAAGAGGAGTTGGATACCATGTTTGATACAGCATATGAAGCTATCAAAGGACTAAATTAAAAATCCATTTCCGGGGACTTCGTTCCTTCGGAAAGCATCAGAAGTCTGCAGGATTTCTCCAAAATGGCCAGTTTTCGGGTCATGGAGTGAAGATCCCTGGAATAGGCGTAAACACCGTACCCTTTGATCACGACGATATTGCTCTCATTCTGCAAAAAGAACTGCGGTATTTCCGAGCTGGCTCTGTCATACCAGTCCTCGGATCCTTTAGGATCATAAATCGTCAGACTCTTAAATTCACGTTTTCCAAAATAATCCCTTGGTTGGATTAAACGATGATCAAAACTGTAAGCCGTTGTATAGGGCGCCATGGTAAAGGTGATGAACTTTGCGTCGGAGATGAGCGTGTATATCTGGGCGTGGATAGGGGTATCAATACTTGACTCTTTCCAGCGATAATCCTTGTGATGTCCTAAGCCCATAAGGTCGCTGTTACGCATCTCGTGAAAAAGGGCTTCTTTCTTATTGATGATAAAACGGTTCTTGTCCGTTTTGGCAGAGATGGAGCCGTGGTAGAGTCCAAAAAAATCGTTTTGGAACATGGATCGCGAGAGGGAAGAGAGTTCAGATTTTAAGTGATCTATCATGCCTGACCTTGGTAAAAATATGTATGAGTATAACGCGCTCTGGCTGAAAAATCTATTTTCTAAGAGCATTTTGGATATTATTAGAGCAATTTAAACGCATAAGGCTGTCTGTTTGGAAAACATTCCTCATATTCCCGTACTCTACCGTGAGGTAGAAGCGACTT
>JBFEXS010000115.1:0-5894 GCA_041562555.1 Sulfurimonadaceae bacterium | reverse complement strand
GTTTAAAGCTGTTTCAAGTAACTCATATTGTTGCTCTTGCATATGCTCTTGAACGAGTGCCGCGACATCGGCATAGTTGATGAACTCATCGATGAAATCATAGCTCAGGCTCAGGTCGATGATGATCTCCTGAGGGGTATGTCTCTCAAAGTCCAAAAGACCGATGATACACTCGAACTTAAGTTCTTCAATCTCTATGGTCATGGGTGCTAAATGACTTTTTTCTCTTCACCCTGAATCAGGCGGATGATATTTGGGATATGTTTGTAAACAACAATAAATGCAATGATCAGAAGCGGTGCATGCGGTATGTCAGGTTGCAATACAAACGAAGCTATGACAAGCGCAACAAGGGCGATCAGTGAAGAGAGAGAAGAGATCTTCAGTGTCTTTGCCATGATAAACCAGACTCCAAATGCGATGGCTGTCTCGATCGGTAGCATAAGGGCGAGTACACCCAGTGCAGTAGCTACTCCTTTTCCTCCCTCAAACCATAGGTACAGACTAAAGCAGTGACCGATGACCGCCAATACGGCAACTGCCCATTGGGTTGATTCCGGAAGGTCCAAGAGCATAGCAATACTCAGGACGAGGATCCCTTTAAGCGCATCCAAGGCAAGTGTAGCCGCTCCAAGTTTTTTAGCCAGGGCAGGATTTTGTTCTTTGACGACGCGCAGTACATTTGTCGCACCAATACTTTGAGAACCGGACTCTTTAATATTGACCCCTGCAAAAACCTTTGCAAGAATGAGCCCAAAAGGGATAGAACCGATAAGGTAAGCGGCAAGATAAAATTGCCCATTTATATTAAATAAGAATTCCATATTTCTCCAAATGGTGGGTTTATACTGATGGACACTCCTGAAGAAGGCCAATTCATTTTGATGACGGAAGTGTAGTGAAAAATTTGTTATACTTGCATTAATTATTTACCATACAACAGATTTAGGAAAGATTTTGCAATTCACACAAGAAGAGTATAAAGAAAAAATCAAGGCACTCAAAGAGAAGCTTGACGTAACGATTGTCGCGCACTTTTATCAAAGAGATGAGGTCTTTGAGATGGGTGATATCACCGGTGACAGTCTTGAACTGGCAAAGCGTACGATGGATGACGATGCAGCTTTTGTCCTTTTCTGTGGGGTCGGTTTTATGGGGCAAAGTGTCAAAGTCCTAAGCCCTCATAAGCGTGTTGTAATGCCAAAAATTGCCTGTTGTGCCATGGCAAGGATGATTGACTCACTCTATTTCGACGATTCAGTCAAAGCGATGAATGCCCAAGGAATAGCAAGTGAAAATATCCTCCCGATCACCTATATCAACTCGAATGCCGATGTCAAGGCCAAAGTAGGGCAAATGGGTGGTATGGTCTGTACAAGCTCCAATGCCAAAAAGATCATAACAACAGCCTTGAAAGAGGGTAAGAAGATCCTGTTTGTCCCGGATCGCTGTCTGGGGCAGAATATTGCCAATCAGATGGGATTGAAATCTGCGGTTATCGGTATTGATGAGAACCTGGCCGATGCCGATATCATCTGTTATGACGGTTTTTGTTCCGTACACCAACTTTTTACCCTGGACGATATCAAGTTCTATCGCAAGAAGTATCCAGGTATCAAAATCGTTGTGCACCCTGAATGCGATCCCGCTATCTGTGATGAAGCGGATTTTGTCGGTTCGACCTCACAAATCATCAAGTATATCGCCGATGCGGATCCGGAGCAGAAGATAGCGGTTGGGACTGAATTCAACCTGGTAAACCGTCTTCGTCCTAAAAACACCTATGTACTCTCTTCAACGAAACCGGAGTGCCCGACAATGAACGAAACGACCCTTGAAGATGTCTATTTGACCCTGAAGGCGATCGAAGACGGAGAACCGATTAATGAGATCTTTGTCGAAGAAGAGACTGCCAAGTGGGCAAAAGTAGCTCTTGATAGAATGATGGCACTATGATTAAAGAGTTTGTAAAAGAGGTCTTGGCAGAGGATGTGGGCAGAGGTGATCTGTATGCACTTATTTCTGATGCGATTCCTGCAAGTGCGAAGATAATTTCAAAATCAAAGGGTGTCTTCTCCGGACAGATATATGCCGATGCCTTGGCAGAACTGGAGGGTTTTGAGATTGAGTGGAAGATTCAGGACGGAGATGTGTTTAAAGACAAAGAGGTCATAGCTGAGCTCAGAGGGAGCTCTCATGTCTTGTTGCGCATAGAACGGACCCTCTTGAATATGATCCTTCATGCAAGCTCTATCTCTACCTATACAAACAGTTTTGTGAATATAATTGCTCCCTATGGTACGAAGCTATTGGATACGCGTAAGACCCGACCTAAATTGCGTGTTTTTGAGAAATATGCGACCCGCCTCGGCGGCGCAGTGAACCATCGTTTGGGCTTGGATGACTGTCTGATGCTCAAAGATACCCATCTCAAGACCATAGATGATATCGACCAATTTATGAAAGAAGCCCGTAAAAAGATACCCTTCACATCCAAGATTGAGATCGAAGCTGAAACTTTTGAGCAGGCAAAGGTTTTCATGGCAGCGGGTGCAGACATCGTTATGTGTGATAATATGACACCTGAGCAATTAAGCGAGGTAGTCGCATATAAACGTGAACATTATCCGGACATCCTTTTGGAAGCGAGCGGGAACATCTCTTTGGAGACAATCGAGGCGTATGCCAAGACCGGTGTAGATGCTATCAGTTCGGGCGCACTTATCCATCAGTCCACATGGATTGATCTATCGATGAAAATGGACTGATCCTCTGATAAGAGAGAGATTCCATGGCTGACGATCAAGAGAAGACAGAAGAACCCACCCCCAAGAAGATTGAAGATGCCAGACTCGAGGGAAATGTCCCCAAGTCACAGGATATGTCAGGTCTGTTTACCCTCTTTGTGGCTATTCTGGCCTTTTTACTCCTTTTTAATTTTATTACGGATCATTATTTTAATCTTTACCGCTATTACTATACGCTTTTTGACAGGGAAATTGACAAAGAGCTGGTCTTCGAGATCACCCTTATCAGTATGCGTGAGATGCTTATTATGATCATCCCGCTTTCGTTATTGGTTGCAATTGCCGGTGTTGGCGCAGGATTGTCCCAATTTGGTTTTTTATTTACCACAAAACCTTTGATCCCCGATTTCAAGAAGATCGATCCGATCAAGGGGACAAAGAACCTTTTCTCACTAAAGAAGCTGGTCGAAGGAACAAAGATCACATTGAAAGCGGTCGTTACCCTTGGTATCGGATTTGTCTTTTTCTTCATGTTTATTGAGGAACTTCCTACCGTTGCCGCTTTTTCCTTGCATGATCAATTGATCTGGCTGAGGGACAAGTCCATTGTTTTGGCGCTTGTGATGTTATTGATCACCTTTGTCTTTGCACTTGCAGATATCATTATCGTGCGTAAACAGTATTTTGATGGCTTGAAGATGAGTAAACAAGAAATCAAAGATGAGATGAAGAATATGGATGGAGACCCTATGATCAAGGCAAAGATCCGTCAGATCCAGATGCAGATGTCTAAAAAACGTATGATGGCAGAAGTCCCTACGGCAGATGTGGTGATTACCAATCCGACCCATTATGCGGTTGCTATTCGCTATAAAGAAGGAAAAGATATCGCTCCGGTTGTCGTTGCAAAGGGCATGAACCAAATCGCCTTGACTATCAAAAAAATTGCGAGGGAAAATGAGGTCCACATTGTTCAAAATCCTCCTTTGGCACGTTCACTCTATGCTGAGGTAGATCTTGAAGCAGCTATACCGGAATCGCTGTTTCAGGCGGTGGCAGAAGTCCTGGCCTATGTGTACAAGATGGATAAAAAGCGTTGATCCAGCAGGTCTTACCGGCCGTATAAAAAGATCGCTACTTGGCAATCCATAGAGATTTTACATCCGGTGAGAGGAGGGAATTGACAGTGATGTTGTTCTCTCCCGCAAGGGTTGCAGACTGAAGCTCTGTACCGTTGATGACGTACAACAGTCTACTGTTACTCTTATCTACGACCATTGCATTGGGATTGGCATCGCTGCTTGAGAAGTTGAGTAGTTCTTCAGGAGAGCTTCCATCAAGATTGGATCGAGAGATCGTATCAGTACCGGTATCTGTCCAGATAAGTTTATTATTGACGTGATCGATGCCCATCTGCGCTGGGATACTTGCAGTTACAACAGTACTTAATGCGGTTCCTTCCATATCACTTTTACTCACTTCTCCAGCTTGGGAGATATACAGCATATTGTTTACCGTATCGATATAAAGGTGTGTAACCGATGTCAGACCGGTAATAATGGTTTGAGGGTTTGATCCGTTAAGATCGCAATAGCTGACATTGGTGTCATTAGTCGCATAATAGATGCGTTCTTGTACATTGTCAATCGCAAGACCGTTGATAGAATCGAATCCCGAGATGAGCTCTTTGGTGTAGTTACCATACTTGTTCGCACTGAAAATAGCCTGGGAACTGTTGTCATCCACATTGGCACTCCAGTAAATATTACCGACACTGTCTACAGAGGTGATCCCAAGATTATTGGTAAGTCGTAAAATCTTGGCGGATGAGGCCAGACTATCAAGGTCTGCTCCGTAGATACCATGTTGAACGCTGGTGTTTTCATCTACGGCAGAGTAACTACTCCAATATAGACCAAACAGAGGCAGGTTTGGGTTATTTGTCGAGGTAGTACTGTCACTACCACATCCTCCGAATATAAATAAAGAGATTAGAATGATTATAGGTCGAAAGATGTGCACATATTTTCCTTAAGATAGAGGCGCCTACTTGCTATAGGAGCGCCTTAAAAAACTTTTCGGCAATTGTATCACACCCAAGATTAAGCATTACTATCAGATTGAGAATTAGCAAACGCTCTGCTTTAAACCCTTTATTAACCATCTTTGAGTACACTTTCAAACATGAAATCCAAAGGGTTGAAATAGACCGCTATTGAAGGGCATTACGTGAAAGATTTGCTAAAAGCAATAGATGAAGCGAAGCATATCCTGATTATTGCTCATGTCAATCCTGACGCAGATTCTATGGGGTCTGCACTCGCCATGTATACCCATATGCTGCGTCTACATAAAAAAGTGACGCTTTATTGTAAGACAGTCAATATGGACCCGGCGTTGAAGTTTTTGCCTTTTTTTGAAAAGGTCAGGGCTAACATACCCAAAGAGTATGATCTGGCGATGAGTTTTGATTGTGGCGCGTATAAGCGTCTGGGTATTGAAGTTGATGCTCCTTTGATCAATATAGATCATCATGTCTCCAATGAGAGGTATGGGCAATTCAATGTAATCGATACCAGTGCGATTAGTACAACACAGGTGGTTTACGATTTTTTTAAAGCCCATGATATTGCGATTAATCCCAAGATGGCCACAGCGTTGTATGCCGGATTGGTAGATGACTCACAAAACTTCAGTACAGAGAAGACGAGTGAACGAACTTTTTTAATGGCAGCGGATTTGGTAAAAAGTGGAGCGGATAATGCTTTGTGTGTACAAGAACTTTTTAAAAACCGTTCCCTTGCTTCATTGCGAATGAAGGGAAAGATGCTTACACACGCAAGGCTGCATTGTAATGCCAGGGTAGTGACAACTTTGGTAGAGAGATCTTTTTTTGAAGAGACAGGAGCTTATGAGGTTGATTGCGAAGAAGCACTGAATGAAAGTCTGGAATTGGTCAGTGTGAATGTGGCGGTCATGCTGAGATATACAAAAGATGGACGTATCAAAGGCTCTTTGCGCAGTGATAACGGGATGGATATGAATGCTATTGCCGCACATTTCGGCGGCGGTGGACATATTCACTCTGCAGGTTTTGTCTGTGAGGCGGAATCTTTGCAAGAGATAGAAAAAAAGTTAATACATATT
>JBFEXS010000114.1:0-5945 GCA_041562555.1 Sulfurimonadaceae bacterium | reverse complement strand
CTACGTGATGTTCCATCATAATTCCTTTTAAAGTATATACCTAAAACTGCTGTTTTCATCTTACTTTTTTGCATTAATCATTCTTGTTAGGCTGTAAAGCCCTGTATTAAGGGGTTTTAAAAACAGAAAACAGGACAAAATCGTCATCCATATCGACCATGACAAAGACCATCCCTATCCATTGATCATACCTAACACACATACTCTGGCTTCATCAAAGCGGTGAATACTCCCTAGGAGCTTCCTCCGTCACTATTTGATTGTCCGGCATAAGGATCACGTACCGGTAGATATAGATGTACTGCGTATAGCCATCGACCTTGATCTTTCTGGATTCCGTCATCTTGCGATAAAGATTAAGGGGCTTGTACGGATCTGCTTCTAGATGTCGGCGCAGTGCCTGTAAAAAAGCCTCATCTTTCAGATATTTCTGATCGATTTCATCCAAAAACCACAGACCGTGATCATTTGGCTGTTTCTCAATAGCGTCCAGTACACTGTAGTCATTCTCCTCCAATCCCTTGACGAGTGTTTGGACATCGCCCGCATATCCGTATGCGTACACTTTTGTCTCAGGCATATTGACAGAGAGTGTCTCAGCATTCTTTCCTGAGGCTTCCTTGGCTAAAGCCGCAGGCTCTTCAGTATTATCTGTCTCTTCCTCAACGGCAGATATCCCCTCATCATGCCAACGCTTTTCCCTGTACATCCGAGCAGAGGTGAACACTACCCAAAACAAGACCATGACACTAAAAAACACCATCGATTCCATGACTGCTCCTTTCACTTGAATACCCAAAAAGGTCTATCCTTAATAAGGAAATTCCTTCTCCACTGCTTTGACGCATGTGCGGATTGCCTTGACACTATCATGCTCTGCCGTACAGTTCTTCAATGCTTTGACATAGTTGTCGTAATCCACACCGGTCTCAATATAGTCATACAGTTCTGCCCGCGTGGATTGCTCATATGCCCAATACGCATCCTGCAGTTCTTTGTATCTCTTCTCGCAGGCTGCCGGATCACTCTTCGTGCTATCAGCAAATATCAGTGTCCCATACACAAGTGATAAGACTATGCCGATGGATCCAAATCCTTTGTTTCCCATTTTTTATCCTATTGAGCCAATAACTCACTTTTTTCTACCAGCTTGATAAAACCGGCTCGGTAACCTTCCGTATCCTTGCCTTTGGCGGATTTGGCCAAAGCAATGATATCCGTATAAGATATATTACCCTGAAACTTGGAGTTTTTCAATTTCATCCCAAAGGCCGATACTGCTGATGCAAACTTCAGGTTGTCACTGAACACCTCTTTGGCAGGCACCCTGTGTACTACCAACTGTGATCTCTCTTTGTCAGGCTCTTTATAGCGCATCTTGACTGTAGCGACATCCGATATGTTCTGAGCTTTGGTCACACGCTGATACTCCAAAGGATCCACCGTTTTCGTCACATTGTCTTCTATGCCGGTCGGAACCAACTCATACAGCGCAGTCACACTATCTCCCACCCCGATCTCGCCTGCATCCTTTTTATCATCATTGAAGTCCTCATCATTCAAACGGCGGTTCTCATATCCGATCAGACGGTAAGCACTCACGAGGTTGGGATTGAACTCGACCTGAAACTTCACATCTTTTCCCAAGGTATATAAGGTTCCCGTCATCTCCGAGGCAAAGACTTTTTTAGCATCCAGCAGATCATTGATATAGCTATAGTTACCATTTCCCTTATCCGCCATCTGCTCCATCGTCTGATCGTTCACATTTCCGTAACCAAATCCCACGATACTCAGGTAGACCCCATTCTCCCGTTCCTTCTCAACGATAGAGACCATCTCTGACTCGGAAGTACGCCCTACATTAAAGTCCCCATCGGTCAGCATCAAGATACGATTGTTCCCGCCTTCGATGAAATCCTTCTTCGCCAAAGCATAGGCCGCATCAATGCCTGAGGCCCCATCCGTACCACCATAGCTCTGCAGGGAATCAATGGCCTTTCGTATCGTCTCATAGTCACTCCCCTTTGTCGGCTCAAGGGTGATTCCTATGGCTGTCGCGTAATTGACTATGGAGATTCTGTCTTTTGAATCAAGACCCTTGGCGAGCAACTTCAAAGACTGCTTGATGAGGGGAAGTTCATCCTGCATAGAACCTGAGACATCCACAAGAACGACAAAGTTACTTGCAGGAAGTTGTGCCTTGGATATCTTTTTCGCCTGTAAACCCACCAGCATCAGCTGATGCTGGGGATTCCACGGTGCCGATCCAAGTTCCGCCGTCATCGTAAAGGGGTGCTGAGCCGCCACTGCAGGTTGAGGATAATCATAATTAAAATAGTTGATCATCTCCTCAACACGTACCGCACCTTCCGGTGGAAACCGATCCTCATCCTGGATCATACGTGTGATATTACTGTATGAGGCCGTATCGACATCAATAGCCAATGTCGACAATGGTGACGCGGTCACGGTTTTAAAGCCATTCTCTTCCGTATAGGCATAGCGCTCCTGATTATATGGCAGTTCATGGGCAGGTTTTGAGACCATTGCAGGTGCTCTACCTGCATAGGAAGCCACCATGCTTTTTCTCGCCATCTGCTTCATAACCGGTGTGCTGTAAGCCCCATCCAGTACCGGTGATGCCATCGTCATATCTGCCGATGTTTCAGTGAGCCTGACTTCTTCTTGAATATCCGGTGTTGCATCCGGTGTTGTGCATCCGCCCAACATTAACATACTTACGATTATCACCGTCCTAGTCATATTTGTTTTCATTCTCATCTTATACTCCTTCTTTTAATATCTATTTTCTGGTTTTACAAGCGTAAAATCAACACGACGATTCCTGGCAAAACACGCTGCCGTATTATCACTGCAGACAGGATTGAGTTCACCATAACTTTTCAGTACGATATTCACCTCATCCACACCCTCATTAACGAGGATATCCTTCACAGTTCTTGCCCGTCGAAGTCCTAAAGCCATGTTGTATTCACCTGTTCCCCAGGCGTCGCAATTACCTTCAACCTGTATCTTCAGCCCATCTTTTTGTCTTAGAAGACGACTGTTTTGTATCACCTTTTGATAGTTCTCATCATCCAATATACTGCTGTCAAAATCAAAATAGACCGTGGTAATATGTGTGATCTCCTCCGCAGTCACATCAGTCGATTCGGCGGGGAGCACAATGATCTCAGAATCCGTTCTATCCCCATCCAAGACAGGAGAAGGGATAGTCACGATCTGCCTTTGCGTATCAGCCGGTACCTGTACCCGCTTTGTCTCACATCCGCTTATCAATACCACCAGACCAAACATGGCCGCCGTCATGAACCTCTTGTTTCTCATTTTTCATCCTTTTTCGTTTGTCTCTTACCTATTAGACGCTTCAGACTAAAAAATTCCCCAAAAGTTTTTATTTTTTTTCTTTCAATGAAATAACACACAGAGTTCTGTATACTGTTCCCCATACTTTTGAGTAAGGCATTGCATGGAGACACAGGTCTGGGAACTATATGAGATCATCAAAGAACGCGGTCCAAAGTACTGTGCGAAAAAGTGTCTCGATCTTTTGGATCATTGCGAAGAATACATCCTTACCCATGTCTCCAAAGATGACTGGAAACCCTTGCGCAGCTTTGAGGGGAAAAATGGTGCCAAAGCGGCCACCTTTGCTACGACGGTTATCGTCAACCTGGTACTCAGCTGCCTGCGCAGTCTAAAGGACACCGTTACCTTCGATGACACACACGAGGTCTACACCAATATCCCGATCTTCCAGATCCTGATGTATGATGAAGTATCTACTGCTATACAACAGCTTGATGAGATGGACCGTCTAATGATCATACTCTTCTATTATGATGGCTACAGTGCCGAGGAAATCGCCGCCATGATGAACTGCAGTGCCAGTGATCTGCATGCAAATATCCACAAAAAGCTTCTTGAGATAGCCGATCATCTACAGTTAGAGGAAAGCGAGCTCTTTGCCGTTGAGATACCTCCCAAAAAACTTGCTTCCTTACAGGAGAGCACAGCGAAACAGATCCATAAGAAGATCGAAAATGCGATGAGCAGACTCAAAAAAAGACTAAATCAAGACGGTGAGAAGCAGTGATGGAACATAGCAGTAACGAACATATCGATAACAATACATTGGCAGCTTTTTTGGACGATGTTCTTGAAGACCAGGAGAGAAAAAACGTACTCAACCATCTCAGAGCCTGTGATGCATGCCGTTTGAAGATGGCAGAGACCTCTGTGTTTTTGCAGGAATTAGAAGATAAGCCCGCTAAAGGCGGGGCAGTGAACAACCCATGGTACAAAGCATTAAAATACTCTATACCACTCATTGCGGCAAGTGTCGTTCTCATCCTTGTACTTCCTTTTACCGACCTTCCGCAAGAAGTGCCGCAAGTGGATGAGGCCGCTTCTGCACCTGCACCCCAATACGAAGAGAAGATGCCAAACAAACCTGCTCTCAAACCTAAACAGACCAAAGCAGCCGGTTTGGAACTTGACGCACAGAAACAAGAACGTATACACTCACTCATGAAACGACGCGAAGAAGCACTCCAAAAAGAGAATGACGTCATGACCATGTCCACACCTGAACCCTATGAGACAGCCTCTTCTCCGGAAGATATGGAGATAATGGATGATATCGTCACCGCCGAAGCAGCATCGGAGCACTACAGCCTCCCTGATATAGAGATGAAGCTCAAAACTGTCTATTTTGATAGCAACACCACCTTGCTAACAGACCCGATGAAAGAGCGTATCGCACATAACTATGCCCTGGTAAAAGAGACCGACTACTACCTCAAACTTGAAGGGAACAGCGATGATCAAGACAGTGATGAGAACAGCTACGTCATAGGACTGAAATACACTTCCCTCGTCAAAGAGTACCTCATGACACTCGGTCTGGAAAAAGAACGTATTTCTATGGTAAGTTTCGGGAAGAGCAATCCTGTCTGTGTCCAAGAGAATGATGCCTGCCGTCTGCAAAACCGCCGTGTAGACTTTAAGCTGCTTCCATGATGCGCATCCGTTTGCTGCTGAGTCTCTTCCTGCTCTCTTCCGCTTTGCAAGCAGGATCCATACAGGTATTAAGCTACAATGTTTATTTCCGGAATACACAACAGAATCACCAGAAGATCATCGACTTCATCAAGGCACATGATTATGATCTGATCGCCTTGCAAGAGGTGACATCGTCCTTTACACAGATGCTTCAAAACGACCCCGTTCTTGGCAACTACTATCAATACACCGAGAACATACAAAAACACTACGCCAACCTGACACTAACGAAAAGACCTGCTCAACGACACAAGGTGATTTCCTATTATAGTCCTATGGGACGCAATGCCGTCTCTACCCTGATACATAATGTCACCTTTATCAATGTACATCTTGAGAGCATGCTTGAAGACACCCCTGTCCGCATCCGACAACTTCAGACTATACTCGATCAAGAGTATGAGAGATTTGTCATTCTCGGAGATTTCAACTTTGGCAAAGAGGATGTAGAAAACACGGTATTTAAAGAGAAAGTCAATAATTACACCCGGTATATAAACGGCAGTACCTATGACATCGAGCACAATAGGTTGGCGGCCCGTAATGCCTTTGAAGAAGAACCAAGTAGATTTTTAGATCAGATATGGGGTAAAGGTGTAGACCTGTCTGACATCAAGATATTACCCTTACCCTACTCGGATCATTATCCAGTAAGCTTCATAATGAAAATCTACTAATCTTGTTGTGTATCAAAAATTCATATTGGTGGAGACGTGCGGGATCGAACTACAGGCCGCAGTGGGATTTTCCAAGAAATAATTTTTAACATACCCCTAAAAAGACCCCTATTCTACGAAGCCAAGGGGGATTTCAAATTTTATTAACATTTAAAAACATTTCACTATACTTCATACTTT
>JBFEXS010000113.1:0-6211 GCA_041562555.1 Sulfurimonadaceae bacterium | reverse complement strand
GTCATCGGCTATACCGCAGGCTATTTTGGCCAGAGTGTTCATACTGCATGGCGTGATCATCATCATGTCGGCACCATAGGACCCTGAGGCGATCGATGCTGCGATATCACTATTGTCATATTGTCTGATGTTTGGTTCTTTCTCGAGTACAACTTTGGCGTGATCGGACACGACAAGGTGTTTGATAGCGTCCTCCGGCAGATGTTTTAGAACATTGAACCCGATGTGTGCACCACTCGCACCACTAATAGCAACGATGATCTTTGTCTGCATCTTTCTCTTTATTCGATTTCTACCATATTTTGGTCTATGACCTTGGCTTTTAAACGCTTGCCGTCGGACTTCTTAATAAGGATAAACTCTCCGATATGCGCATCCTGAAGGCTGACAGCTTGAAATTCCAGACGGACTTTCCCATCGATAAGGCGCACGTTTACGGGTTTATCCTTTAATACATCCGGAAGACGTTCCACATCATGCTGATAAAGAATCTTGCCTTTGACAATACGCTTTTTAAGACGTACGCGTCCGCGATCGAACTTTTGCAAAGGCATGCCTTTTAGTCGGTTAAAAGCAACTTCTTTATAGCTAAGGTCTATTGGTGTCAGGATTTTACCGCGATTAATGTTATGCCTTGCTTTAAAAAGCGTGATAGTTGCATCAATTTGATACGTAAAAAAGTGACGGATCGGGGATGTCTTTGATGAAAGCCTCAGACTGGACTTATGATAGAAATGTGCATTGGGCCTGAAGTCAAGTACATACTCTTTAGGTAGAGAATCGATATAACCGTTTGTCTCAAGCCTGATACCCTGGACGTTAAGTTGCGGTAGATGCTTGATATAATGATCTTTGATGGCCTTTTTTATCGGTGAAAGATCGATGGTGGAAAGGTGCTCGATATGCACGATTCCTCTGCTCTTGTCCTGCAGTATGATACCTTTTTTGGCAAAGAGTTCCAGAAGCTGTGAAGCTGTGAACGATTTCTGATGTCGATTGTCCTCGAACCTGAAGATAGTGAAATCTTGCTCGATTGAGGGATCAATGGCGGAGGCATTGAACTCCGTAGTGTACACGGAATAATCGGATTGTAAAGATGCACTGTAAAGAGTGGGGGCTAAAAGAGTCAATATCAACAATAGTTTTATGTGCAAGGACCCTCTTTGATGATCTTGACAATATTGCGATAGGTGCTGAAGAAAGGGGACCTTATCCCATACACAGAAACTGTGTATTGACAATGAGGTGTTAGTTTCCCATACAGGTCTGAACTGTCAAATTTGGAATGAAAAAAAGCATCGGTGTCCTCGAATGTCTCTTTCTCGGTGTAGATCATATATTTTGATTTTGAGCCGTCATTCAGGCGTTGTTTGTCCGTTACGAGAATCTCTATGGAGTCCAGGGTGGCATGCTGGTACCAGTAGCCTACAGAGCCGATGATTCCAAATAAAAGTGAGAACATGAAAAGTTGGAAGGTAATGAGTTTGGTCATGATACTTTCCTTTGATGCGCAATTGATGTGATTGTAGCATAAAGTATTCCAAGCTTGGTTAAGAAGATATAATGGAAGTTAGTATGAAAGTTTCTATAGGGTGGTACCGCCGGGCGGACTTGAACCGCCACGCCCGAAAGCATCGGATTTTGAATCCGACGTGTCTACCGATTTCACCACGGCGGCATGAAGAGGGCGAAATTATAAGCCGACAATACTTAAAAGAGGGTAAAGCCTGTCAAGACAGGTGAGAAGTTGAAAGCTGTTCTTTAAATGTCTTACTGACTTTGAATTTCACAACTCGTGTCTCTTTGAGCTCTATGGCCTCACCCGTACGAGGGTTGCGTACGGAACGTGCAGGACGAAGAGCAGGGCTGAAACTTCCAAATCCTCCCAGGTTAACGCTGTCATTGTCTAGGACAGCTTCCTTGATTGTCTCCAGCAAAGCATCGATAACAGCTTCTGTGTCTACTTTGGAGAGTACGGCTTTTTCTGCGACAGTGCGGATGAGATCCTGTTTTTTCATACCAAGCTCCTGGTTCGGAATAATGTTGATATTATATAATAAAAAGACTACAGTTATTGTTTTTTTAGACGATATGTTCTCATACGAACAGCAAAAAGAATATTGGAACTTATTTTGCTTTACTTAATAAATTAGCGTTGCTGTTTTAAACATGGAGGCTTATCATGCGTGCTACACTGAGCGGATATTATCGGAATTTACAATTTGATCAGACAAAGACAGCCAGGGAGCTGTTTGATGTCACCAAGCAGATCTCATCAGGTCAAAAAATACAGTATGCTTATGAAGACACCTCGTTGTTCGTGGATGCTGTACGACTGGACAATGAGGTGACGACACTCACACAGATCAAACAGAATGCGCTCAAGGCGAGACAGGTAAGTACCAATACCGACACCACTATGAATGATATGACAAAGATCATTGAGGCGATGAAGGTCAAGCTTGTTTCTGCTGCGAATGAATCACACAGTCCCGAGAGTCTCAACGCAATCGCTTCAGAACTGCGCGGACTTGAGAAAAATCTGATCCAATTGGCAAATACTTCCATCGACGGTGATTACTTGTTCTCAGGATCCCTTGTAAACACTAAACCTATCGGACCCGATGGGACCTATCAAGGAAATGCGGAAGATATAAAAGCCTTTCTCGGTTCAGGTGTGGAACAGACATATAATATTCATGGTCAAGACCTTTTTCTTGGTGATGAGAATGATACGCGCCGCAAGATCAGTCTGAATGTTCCCCAACTCAATCAAACACAGCTCTATCCGGATGTGATGATCGACCCGGGCATACCTCGTACATTGGCAAAGGAAGAGTATATCAGCGAAGCAAGTACGATCAGGGACCTTATGGGTGATACGGATAATGTCATCGATGTCGGCACGCAAAAGCATTTCTTCTACATTCGTGCAACGAACAGTGACGGGGAAGCAATCAAAGCGAAATTGACGATGAGTGATGATCAGACTGTTGATGATCTGATGAACAGTATCTCTGCGCTTTTTCAACCTCCGGGTTCGGCGCCGACCGTAAGTGTCACCCTTAACGAAGACGGTCAGATAGAGATCGAGGATAAACGCAAGGGCTCAAGTCAGCTGGATTTTCATATGGTGGCAGCCACCGACTTTGGCAGTGTGTTCCCGGCAAGTAATGCCAATGTGAATGATATTGACAATCTCGACGGTGCAGAAACGGATTTTCAAGTCATCGCGGATGAAATCGCAGCGGGAGGTCCTATCACCAACCCTCTTTTTGTCCGGACATTCATGCAAAGCGGTATGACCCCGTCGGGTGCAGCCACCAATATCGAGGCACTGAAATACGATCGTGTCGAATTTTTAAAAGAGGGGCCTACTATCTCAGGAAACGTCTCTCAAATAACCGTAGATGGTAATGCGTATGCGCAAGACGGTACGACACTTTCCCAGGTCTATTCCGCTTTTGACACAAGTGTGATCCCGGCAGTACCGGTGAACTCATTGGACGGACAGCAGTTCGATGTCACGGGTACGGATATCAACGGTGTGGTGTTTACCGCTGTGATCAGACTGGGTACTGATGCTGCAGGGACAGCAGGTGCAGGTTCAAGTTTTTCACTTGATGGCGGTGCAACGTATTTTGATATCTATAATGTAGACAGCCCAAGGACAAGTACGGCAGGTGACGAGGTTACATACAGACAATTCATGGACGTATTGAACATGGCACTCTCCGGTACTGCTCCTGCAGGAGCCAATACGGCCGCAGAATATGATGCAGCTATCCTTACTGCGGATACACTCTCCTCGGTCAAACTGGATCAGGCCGGAAGATTGAAGTTTCAGGAAAACGGGGTTGGCCTTACGCAGGCTTCACTTTCTATTTCAGACACGAACAGCAGTGACTTTACCGGCGTAACGGGTTTAAAGGATCCTTTGGCTTCGTCCATGGTCTTTAATGCCAATAATGCCCTTGAAATCTCCGACCCGAAGACCAATTTCTTTGAACAGATCGATAACGCTATCCGATCGGTCGAGCTTGGACGGATAAGAGCGGACGGGACATTGACAGAATCGCGAAACGGAGGAGTGCAAAACTCTATCCAGGCACTAGACGATCTCTCCAATCACCTTTTCAATCAGCATTCGGTCGCCGGTGTACAGTCTCAGACACTGCAGGCAACGGAAGAGCGTACAGATCTCATGATCATCACGACGAAAACACTTCGCTCCGAGACCTTGGATGTCGATATCGCCGAAGCCTCCTTGGAGCTTAAGCAGCTTGAATTGAACTATCAGGCCATGCTGTCAACAGTCTCTCGTATCACCCAACTCTCTTTGGTGAATTACTTATAGCCTTGTTTTGGGGCTATGGTACGAATCTTGCTATAATTACGTAACTTATCGAACAAGGAAGATTTCATTTTACGTAATATACTTTTCATCATCGGCGCAGGTCTGATCTCTTATTTCTCTTTTGCGACATATGTTTCCAATGCAAGCCTTGTCGGGTCATTGGGTGCTGAATTCGGTGTACTTAACCACACCCTTTTTGGATACCTCTCGTATCTTTACCCTCTGATCCTGATGGTCTCGCTTTTCCTGTGGTTCAAAAATCCGGGTTTTACACTCAGACGTGCGGAACTCATCATGGCTTCGGTATTGCTGTTCTTTACCTTGTGTATCTTTCAGGGTTTGATCGTATCAAGTGAATTGAGAGGATCGATAGGTTCCAGCTTCGTCGATTTCCTTGCTCCTTATATCGGGTTTGCAGGAGTATGGATCTTTTGGTTTGTGAGTACCAGTCTAAGCGTGTTGATCCTTTCGGACAAGAGTCTGCATGATCTTGTAGAGATGGTTGAAGGACTTGAACTCTCCAGGTTCCTTCCCGAGAAAAAAGCCTTCAGACCAAGTTTCAATATGTCTGCACAGGAGGAGACTGCGCCAAAGGAAGAACTGACTGAAGCTGTTCCGCAAAAGCTTATGGATGAGGAGATCGAAGAAGAGATCTTTGTCCCGGAACCGCCACCGCTTTATCCGGAAGAGACAGAAGCAGTTGCAATCACTGAAGATCCGATCGAGCCGGCGATTGAAGAAAAGCCTTTCAAAGAGGAGATTCCCGAGCCTGTCATCGAAGAGCCGAAGAAAAAGACGATCGTATCCCTGGCCAAAAAGGTCAAAGAAGAGAAGCATGCAGTCATCGTAGATGAACTTGAAGAGAACAAACAGCTGCTTGATCAAATCGAAAAGGGGACGGTAGAAAAACCAAAAGACTTCAAACTTCCGTCTGTGGACTTCTTGCAAAAACCGGTACATCATGATACCCAGGTGAATGAAGAACAGCTGGACGCAAAGATAGAGGACCTGATCGAAAAACTTGCCCATTTCAAGATCGAAGGGGATGTCGTACGTACCTATGCAGGGCCCGTCGTCTCTACCTTTGAGTTCAAACCTGCCGCCAATATAAAAGTATCAAAGATCCTGAACCTGCAGGATGACCTCGCCATGGCACTGCGGGCCCAGACGATTCGTATTCAAGCACCGATCCCTGGAAAAGACGTGGTCGGGATCGAGATCCCTAACGAGAGTGTCGAGACGATCTACCTGCGTGAGATCTTCGAGAGTAAGCTTTTTCAGGAATCGGCATCTCCGCTTACGATGGTCCTGGGTAAAGATATCGTAGGCAAACCCTTTATCACTGACCTTAAGAAACTCCCTCACTTGCTTATAGCGGGGACGACAGGTTCAGGGAAATCAGTGGGAATAAACTCTATGATCCTATCCCTTTTGTATAAAAATTCGCCGGATAACCTCAAGCTTTTGATGATCGATCCGAAGATGCTGGAGTTCTCCATCTATAATGATATCCCGCATCTGCTCACACCGGTGATCACCAAAGCCAAACAGGCGATTGTCGCGCTGAACAACATGGTTGCGGAGATGGAACGACGCTACAGTCTGATGTCCGAGACGCGTACCAAGAACATCGAAAACTATAATGAAAAAGCAAAGAAAGAGGGTGGGGAGATCTTCCCATACATCGTCGTGATCATTGATGAGTTGGCTGACTTGATGATGACTTCAGGCAAGGATGTCGAATACTCCATTGCCCGACTTGCTCAAATGGCAAGAGCATCGGGTATACACCTGATCGTAGCGACACAACGTCCTTCTGTCGATGTCGTGACCGGATTGATCAAAGCGAACTTG
>JBFEXS010000112.1:0-6214 GCA_041562555.1 Sulfurimonadaceae bacterium | reverse complement strand
GCGTTTTGCGATTTTACTAAGGATACGTTTGAACAGCCGCACACTGACATAGGTCAGAAGGACAGTCGCAATACTCCATGCGATACTGTATGTCATATGCGAACACCTCCGAGGCTATAAAACAGTTGAATCATTTTTCGATCTTCTCGGGACTGAATCTCATCGTAATATATCGGAAGATAAAAAGAACGGTAATAATCCCCAAAATTGAGGCTATCTTCACAAAATCAAACTTATCATTAACAATAAGCAATATATCACGAATAAAAAAGACAATCGTCGAATCTATCATCAGCCGCAGCTTGATACGGTTTTCATCACTGAAGAGGAACTCTACAAGCATTCGAACAAGTTCCAGAATGATGATAAACTCCAACAGTGCAACAGCCAGCTTTGAAAACGAGGTGATCTGTCCAAGGTCTTTGACCAAAAGAAACAGCACAAGTGTAATAAAAAACTTGATAAATACAGGTGCTTTTTTAACTGTAAAATAATGTCGCATTTTCTTCCTTTTTGATTTGAGAAATTATACTCAAATTTGCTACAATAATGTACCATACAAAAGGGAAAAAATGCATAACTTAGACAGCTTGATTGACGCCTTACACCTTGAAGACCTTAAAAACGTTGAACACCCTTCCATTTTTGATGAAAATGAAAACTATGATATGCTGATCGTCCGTCTGCCCGTTATTGGTGAAACACTGACAACAAACTCATTAAGCTTCATTCTGACTGCCAGTAAAAGTTATTTTTATGATAAAAAACTTCAGGACTTTAAAGAGCTGGGGAGTAAGTTTGAAGGGCCTTACCGCATGCTTGATAAATATATTGACAAACTATTGAAGTCATTTACCAAATATAAAGAGCTGACTTCAGACATGGAGGAAATCCTTTATACCCATCAGGAGACAGCTGCGTTTATGACGGATTGGCTTCAACTTAAACAGAACATCGTCCGTATTGAACGTATCTTGATGCGAACCGCAGAGACAATGGAAGATGTCTTAGAGTATTACGAGAACGATGAAGCCTTTCCCATGAACAACTATGTGGACTTGCACGAACACATCGACCGTGTACTGCGTTCAGCAACCTTACAACTTTCCAAACTCGATTATCTCTACAGCTATTATAACACCCGTACCAGTGAGAAAATGAACAAGTCTGTCTACCTCTTGACAGTGATTTCTGCAATCTTTCTGCCGCTGAACCTTGTCGTAGGATTCTTCGGGATGAATACCAGCGGACTGCCTTTTTCAGGTGGAGAGTTTGGAACACTCAGCGCCATCTCTTTGATGATCTCTTTGGTGGTCATCACATCAGCCGTTGCCTACATATGGCAACAAAGGGTTGACAAATCCTGATACTTATATGATTCTATTTGTTGATCTAAAAAGCCAAAGGACACCAAATAGACCACTGATCCCTGAACCGATGATGACAGACAGTTTTGCCAGGTCTATAAGCTCAGGTTCACCAAAAGCGACACCGCTGATAAAAATGGACATTGTAAAACCTATGCCACCGAGCAGACTTGCACCTAAAATATCCATCCACTTCAATGTATCGGGTTTACGGGCAACACCGTAACGGTCTGCAAGGTAGACGGCAGAAAAAATCCCTAAAGGCTTTCCAATAGCCAGACCCATAATAATCCCCAGACTTACCGGATGAAACAGGGACATAGAGATACTTGAGAGTGTAATACCCGCATTAAAAAAAGCAAAGACCGGCATCACAATAAAAGCACTGATTGGAATAAGATTATGCTCGAGCCTTACCAAAGGTGATTGTACCGACTCATAGCTGTTCCCCATAATATCCAGGACACCGATCTGTTTTTCCGACAATAAGGTCTCCTTACGTTTTTTATCCAGGTATTCAAAATAGTTCAAGCGCAGTTTCAGTCGTCGTAAAAATGCATCGGTGCTTATCAATGAACCAATAGGTATGGTCAACGCAATGACTATGCCTGAAATGGAGGCATGGATTCCTGTCAGATGGAACCAGTGCCAAAGCAAGAATCCGAGTATCAGATATGGCAAGAGTGATTTAACCCCCTGACGGTTCAACATCAGCATCACAACGATTGTCATAACAGACAAGACCAATCCCAGAGGATCAAATGAATGGGTATAAAACAGAGCAATGATAACAATGGCACCGATATCGTCTGAAACAGCCAGCGTAATAAGAAAAAGTTTCAAGGCAATAGGGATTCGATTACCAAATAGAAGTAATACTGCCAAAGCAAATGCGATATCGGTAGCCATAGGAACACCAAACCCTTCACTGTGTCCGCCAAAGTTTATGAGTAGATAGATGACGGCAGGCATCAGCATTCCACCTATAGCCCCAACGATCGGAAAAGCCGCCAAACGAATGGATGAGAGGTCTCCAATAAGGACTTCCCGTTTGATCTCCAGTCCTGCGAGCAGGAAAAACAGAGTCATCAATCCATCATTGACCCATGTCTTTGCATCCATCGTAAAAAGAGAGTTTGAAAAACCTGCGATAAACGGAGCAGCAAGCAGATCAAAGTAATGTACCGAAAACTGTGAGTTTGCCAATACCATGGCGATCAATGCAGAGACGAAGAGGATCATCCCACTAAATGACTTTGCACGGATAAACTTTTTACCCGTGATGTACATCCGCTTACGATTGAACAAAACTCACCTTTTTTCTCTCCTATTTAAATGTAATGACGAAAGCTATTTCTCATCCACTGTTTTGTTAAATGTATACGAGCTGACCTTACCTTCCTTGTCAAACTTAACAACCAGGTCTTTCGTATCCGTATCACCGATCAGGCGATAGGTATAACGGCCATATGTCCACATGGTAACGCCGTTTTCCATCCCTTTACGCCAAGGCTGGCCAAACATCTTGATAATATCTGACTGTGTCGTCTCACCGATTTTAATATAGGGGACATTCTCTGTCTCAAAATCGTGTCCCACCCTTGCACAACCACTAAAATTTACAGAGAACATGATTGCTGACACCAGTAAAATCACTTTAGCACTGTTGATAAAACTCTTCATCTCTTTTCCTTCTATTTTTGTTTTAGATTCTATCACAATTTTCAGCTTACAGCCATCATAATTCTATCTCTGAGAGAATGTTTACACGAACCGGTCTATGAAGTGTTATATTCACCTCTTCCTTAATCATCTCAAGCTTGACATCATCAAGGATATGTCGGCTTCTTGTCTCAATATAGACTATAGGCACCTCTTTACTCAAGTCGATCGAAAGTGTACGAACCTTGATATTTTCATTGTCGACCACGACTTCATTGATAGCCTTAAGCTGCTCTAACATCTGGTTCTGCTCAATCACTTTTGAAAAAGAGATCACTAAAGGTACACTGACAAGTACAAGAAATAAACTGGTATAGGATATACCCCTGGTAGCTCTGTGTATTGGTGAAAAACCCAGTAATAAGAAAGTCAAAGCGGCTGCTAAAGTAATACCCGCAAGGTTGGTCAAAAACAGTAAGAACGAACCGTAGACCACCTCGGTATCCCACCATCCGATACCTATTCCTGTAACACTTAAAGGCGGGACTAACGCAACAGCGATAGCGACACCGGCAAGACTTTTTGCCACTTCTGATTTGGCATGGGCATATGCACCGGCGACCCCAGAGATAACAGCGACCATCAGATCAAGGATATTGGGATTAAGACGACTTCGCATCTCGTCCGTTAAAACATTCAAAGGCATAAGATAGGTATAAAGACAAGAAAACGTCAATGCTGTCAAAATACCAAAGAACAGTGTCGTCGTACTCTCTTTCAACAACTCTTTTTCACCTCGCAAGACCCCCATCGCAAAGGATATGATAGGTGACATCAAAGGAGCAAGGACCATAGCTCCTATGATGACAGGCGTGGAGTTTTGAAAAAGTCCCGTAGTAGCCAATAATGTACTCAATATCATCAAAACAAAAAAGACGGAAGAGAACTTACCGCTTTGGCGAAGACTGATAAAGAGGTCTTTAAAATCCTCTTCGTCCGCCTTAGGAAGAAAAGGAACCGGAGCACTCACAAGCATCTTGCTCATCGCAGACTTCGGCAAACCCTGAACACGCACTGTCTCTTTCTCATCCTCTTGAATACTTTCTGACTGTTTCTCAGAGCTTCTTCTGCCTAAAAAGACATTCGCTCCATCTCTCAGGATCTCCAGTGAAATATCTGTATTCGAGTAGACTTCACCATCACACATATACTCAAAGGAGTCAGGACTTTTGATCTCAAGCTTCGATGAAGCGATGACACCAATACTCTCAGGAAGCTTTTCAATCAGCAGCCTGTTGAGAAAATAGCTCAAAAACAGGTAATAAAGATAAGAGATGATGCTTTTAGGTGCCAATATCAGTGCACGAAGCTGTCCATCATGAATCGAGATATCCTCTTTGAGCATATTATGGCTAATTCCGCTGATGTTATGTTCAAACACCATAATACCCGTGGCAGCAGTATTTGTCACATTCCCTTTTGCCGTCGTTATGGAATAGCTCTGAAACTTCAGGTTCATGACATCAGATATAAAGTTTCGTATTCGATTGAGATAATTCGAAAACCCTTGATAAGTGCGGTTCATACCGTGAACGTTGCCGATGACGATATTCCCTAGTACAGGTATGCCATTGCATTTGAGTAGATCTATCGGGATTGCATCAGAAGCGTTCATCACATCATCGATTGCATCATACATCTCTTTGGCAATCCCAAAACTGTATATTGCATATTCGCACGTGCCATTAGGGACAATTCCCATCTTCATCTTTATTGATGATTCTTGAGCTAGCAGTACTTTAATCTCTTGATCAGACAGCCATAACAGATAAAGAGTGTCTTCTTCAGTTACCTTAAATTGAGGAAATATAAGTATATTGGATTTAATTTTGTAGTTCGTATCAAGATAAGCTTCAATGCGTTCAATCTCCGCTTTATCACTATTTTCACTGATAAGAAGTATCACTTTTTGATAGATGTTTTCTTTATGTGTCATAGACGAGTCCACATTCTTTATCGTACCTTCTGCCATCTCATTATGCCTTTATACCTATTGATCTAAGCATACTCCTACCCATGATGCTTAGAAACATCATCTGACATCTCACAGGTCAAAGCATGCATAATCATGCTCGTTGCGACTTCATTGTGTTCATGGACTAAAGAACGTATGCGTTTATCTTGAGCAAGCATGGTATTCTCCTGCCGGCTTGAGACGACAATATTGACCGTTGGTGATAGGTGAAATACCGACTCTACGAGACTTTGAGTCATATCATCATCTTCATTGGAGATGATGACCGCCGTGGCATTATGCACATTGGCATTGGAAAGAATATGCTGTTGATGGGCATTTCCAAGAATAAAGGGATCGAGATTTTTTTGACTCTGCGGGACAAGTTTCCTATCGTTGTCGATTGCAACATAATAGAGCCCTTTTGCTTTTAACTTCCTACAGATGTTTTGTCCAAGGCTGTCATATCCTATCACAACAATATGCCCACTGATTCCTGCACTCGAAAACGGTTCTACCAGGTTTCCTTTGGAACGAAGGATCTTTTCAACGATCACCTGAAGATTTCTCACAATAAACGGAGTAAGTATCATCGAAAAGACTACGACAATAATAAGTGTCTGATTGATATCTTTTGTCGTAATACCATTGATCCTGGCAAGTTCAAGCACAACGAATGAGAACTCACCGACTTGAGAAAGGGCAATCGCACTTTTAAGCGCGTTCGAAGAAACAGTAAAAAAGATCAATATGGCAAAGATTATTGCCACCTTGATCAACATCACTGCAGTCATGATTCCAATGATTGGAATGATGTTTGAGAGAAGGAAAGTAACACTCACCTGCATACCAACCGTTACAAAAAAGACACCAAGCAGCATGTCTCTAAATGGGGTAAGATCTGCCTCGATTTGATGTTTAAAAGGTGTTTCCGCAAGAAGCATACCACCAATAAATGCTCCCAATGAATATGAAAACCCAAAGTGATAGGCAGTATAAGAAGCTGCCATAGCGATCAGCAAGACAGAAGCGATAAAAAGTTCATGTGAATGCGAATCAGATACAAATGTCAAAAAAGGAGTGAGCACATATTTTCCAGCTACGAACAAAATCAGCAAGACCAAAGCCGCACTGATTACAGTATTGCCAAGCATCGTCTCTAAAGAAACAT
>JBFEXS010000111.1:0-6225 GCA_041562555.1 Sulfurimonadaceae bacterium | reverse complement strand
GCAAAAGGCCGTTACATCAAGAATGCTGCGCTTTCATTAACAATGAGCCCGGCAATCAAATTTGATCTTTCTGAAATCTCAGACATCAAATAATTCATAAAGTTTAGGCAGGTCATCCTGCTTAGACTTTTATCCATCCTCTTTTTATTCAATCACACGTATCAATTTATCTATTCTTAGAATAACTTTTAAAGCATAGATTTAGAAAATACTCGGTATAATCCCACTCCTTATTCAAGTTTTATATAGGCAATCTATCCAGATTTCCGATTTGAGATTTGTTTATCTTGAAATTATCTTATGGACTAAAGACAGTTAGAGGCTTGCAAGAGCTTAATCGGTTTATACCGCTCAACTTGAAGTTTGATGTCTGGAAAGGAGAATACATAATGACTAAAACTAAAAAAGCTGAAGTAATCGAGCAACTACGTGTTGCTTTTGAAAACACAACAGCCGTAGTTATCTGTGATTACAAAGGTCTTACTGTTTCTGATTTAGAAGCACTTCGTACTGCTGCTAAAGCGAAAGATACGTCTGTGCAAGTTGTGAAAAACACATTGGCTACTATCGCATTGAACAATGCTGGTATGAGTGGTGTTGAGATCAAAGATACAAACATCTTCGTATGGTCTGATGACGTTATCTCTGCATCTAAAATTGCTTCGGATTTCGCTAAGAAGAGCGACAAGTTTGTTATCAAAGCAGGTTACCTTGACGGTGAAGCTGCAGATGCAGCAAAGATCGAAGCGTTTGCAAAACTTCCGGGACGCGAAGAGCTACTTGGTATGCTTGCTGCTACATGGATGGCTCCAGTTGCGAACTTCACAATTGGCCTAGATGCGCTTAGAAGACAAAAAGAAGAAGCGTAAGCATCTCTTTTGAGGGGATGCTTTAGGCATCAAATACTACAAGGAATCATCCTTGATAAAAATTTATTAATGAATAGGAGTCTTAAATGGCTGTTACTAAAGAAGACGTATTAGAATTTATTTCTGGTTTATCTGTACTTGAGCTTTCTGAGCTTGTTAAAGAATTTGAAGAAAAATTTGGTGTATCTGCTCAGCCTGTTGCTGTTGCTGGTGGTGCTGTTGCTGGTGGCGAAGCTGCTGAAGAGAAATCTGAGTTTGATGTTATCATCACTGATGCTGGCGCTAAGAAAATCGGTGTAATTAAAGTTATCCGTGGTCTTACTGGTCTTGGTCTAAAAGAAGCTAAAGAAGCTTCAGAAGCTCTTCCTTCAACAATCAAAGAAGGTATCTCTAAAGAAGATGCAGAAGCTGCAAAGAAAGAGCTTGAAGAAGCTGGTGCTACTGTAGAAATTAAGTAATTCTTACGCCGTTGGCGTATCAATAACTTTCTGACTGAGGGCTTGCGGCTCTCGTCCCCTAGGGTCATTTGGTGTACAGTCGATCTGTATGCCAAATGGCCCTTTTGTGGTACAAACCACTAACATTTTTTACCTGTGGTCCATTCAGGGACGCCTGAACTTTTCATTCATGTCATTGGACATAATTATTTTCATTTTCAAATTATCTAACTATAAATGTATAAGTACATTTTCTATTGTCGCATGATTTTAATTATGTCCAATTCATTGGATGGATAAACACGACAAATGTCCTGCAATACTCGGTTATTGCCATTTGTACAAAAAAACTATTGAGGTTATTTATGTTAAACAGCTTAAATTCTGGTAACCGTTTACGTATCGACTTTGCTAAGACCCCTCAGCAAATTCAAATACCAAACTTATTACAACTTCAACAAAGCTCTTACGACAGCTTTTTGATGATTGACGCTAAAGACCGTACTACAAGCGGTATTGAGCAGGTTTTTCAATCGGTCTTCCCGGTTCATGATATTCAAAACCGTGTTACTTTAGAGTATCTTGGTGCCGAAGTCGGACACCCTAAATACACAGTGCGTGAATGTATGGAACGTGGTCTTACCTATTCTGTCTCACTTCGTATGAAGACACGTCTTGTTCTGTGGAACCGTGACGATAATACACGTGAAAAGACAGGTGTTCAAGATATCAAAGAGCAGATGATCTTCATCCGTGATATACCTTTGATGACAGACAGAACCTCTTTTATCATTAACGGTGTTGAGCGTGTTGTCGTTAATCAACTTCACCGTTCACCAGGTGTTATCTTCAAAGAAGAAGAGTCTAACACAGCTGCACAGAAACTTATCTATACGGCACAGATCATCCCGGATCGCGGTTCATGGTTGTATTTTGAGTATGATCCTAAAGATATTCTGTATATGCGTATCAATAAGCGTCGTAAAGTGCCTGTTACTATCATGTTCCGTGCACTTGGTTATTCTAAGCCGGATATTCTTAAGCTGTTTTATCCATTGATGAAACTTGAGGTAAAAGACAATAACTATCTTCTTCCATTTGACCCGACAGACTTTGCGGGCCGTTTGGCACATGATCTCTGTGATGCAGACGGTAAGGTTATTGTTGCTGCAGGTAAACGTCTTTCTGCGAAGAAAGGCCAGAAGCTTGTAGAAGACGGCCTTACACATGTTCAGTATCCTCTTGAAACATTGATGGAACGCCACTTGGCTGAGCCTATTATCGATCCTGAGACAGGCGAAGTCCTTTTTGATACGATGACACTTCTTGACGAGGTTAAGCTTAAGAAGATGGCAGAAGCAGGTATCACTGAGTTCGTTATTGCGAACGATCTTGCTGAAGGTGTTGACGGTTCTGTTATCAATGCATTCAACGCGGATGCTGACTCTCTTAAACTGCTTAAGCAGACAGAAGAGATCGAAGATGAGAACGACTTGGCTGCGATCCGTATCTATAAAGTCATGCGTCCAGGTGAGCCGGTTACTAAAGATGCAGCTAAAGCATTTGTTAACCAGCTTTTCTTTGATCCTGAACGTTATGACTTGACACAAGTCGGTCGTATGAAGATGAACCATAAGCTAGGACTTGACGTACCTGAATACGTTACGGTTCTGACGCATGAAGATATCATCAATACGGTTAAGTATGTTATCAAAGTTAAAAACGGTCAAGGTCATATCGATGACAGAGATCACTTGGGTAACCGTCGTATTCGTGCCATCGGTGAGCTATTGGGTAATGAGCTGCACAATGGCCTTATCAAGATGCAAAAAGCGATCCGTGACAAACTGTCTACGATGAGCGGTCCGCTTGATGAGATCATGCCGCATGACCTTATCAATTCGAAGATGATCACATCGACTATTATGGAGTTTTTCTCCGGTGGTCAGCTGTCTCAGTTTATGGATCAGACGAATCCGCTTTCGGAAGTCACGCACAAGCGTCGTCTTTCTGCACTGGGTGAGGGTGGTCTTGTTAAAGAACGTGCGGGCTTTGAAGTACGTGACGTTCACCCGACTCACTATGGCCGTATCTGTCCGATTGAGACGCCAGAGGGTCAAAATATCGGTCTTATCAATACCCTTGCGACGTACTCGAAAGTAAATGAGCATGGATTTATTGAAGCACCGTATAACCTTGTAAAAGACGGTAAAGTGTCTGATGAAGTCGTTTATTTGACAGCGACACAAGAAGAGGGCAAGACGATTGCTTCAGCAGTTTCTCCGGTTAATGCTGACGGTTCTTTCCCGGATGATCTTGTTGAGTCACGCAAAGACGGTGAGATCATGCTTCGTAAAGCTAGTGAATGTGAACTACGTGACCTTTCGGCTCACATGGTTATTGGTGTTGCCGCATCACTTATTCCGTTCTTGGAACATGATGATGCCAACCGTGCTCTAATGGGATCGAACATGCAGCGTCAGGCTGTGCCACTTCTTAAGTCGCAGGCACCAATGGTCGGAACAGGTATGGAAGCGATCATCGCCAGAGATGCCTGGGAATGTATCAAGGCTGAGCGTCCTGGTAAGATCGAAAAGATCGATGCAAGACATATCTATATCATGGGTGAAGACGAAGACGGTACGTTTATCGACTACTATTCACTTCAGAAAAACATGCGTACCAACCAGAATACGACATTTTCACAAAAGCCGATCGTAAAAGTCGGAGATATGGTTGATGCGGGTCAAGTTATAGCCGACGGTCCGAACATGGATCAAGGTGAGCTTGCACTGGGTGTCAATGCACAGGTTGCGTTTATGCCTTGGAACGGGTACAACTATGAGGATGCGATCGTTATCTCTGAGCGTATGATCCGTGAAGATGCCTTTACTTCTGTACACGTTTATGAAAAAGAGTGTGAAGCGCGTGAGCTTAAGCATGGTGTTGAAGAAGTTACACGTGATATTCCTAATGTTCGTGATGAAGAGCTTGCTCACCTTGATGACAGCGGTATTGTCAAGATTGGTACCTATGTTGAAGGCGGTATGATCCTGGTCGGTAAGGTCTCTCCAAAAGGTGAGGTCAAACCGACTCCGGAAGAACGTCTTTTACGTGCGATCTTCGGTGAAAAAGCCGGGCACGTTGTTAATAAATCTCTTTACTGTGCACCTTCAATGGAAGGTGTCGTCGTTGATGTCAAAGTCTTCACTAAGAAGGGTTATGACAAGGATGCACGTACACTTGAGTTTGAAAAAGCTGAAAGAGATGAGTTGGAGCGTGAGCACTATGACCGTCTGTTGATGATCGACAAAGAAGAGATGCTTCGTATCTCTTCACTTTTGACTACAGCTAAACTTGCTTCAGCTGTATCTGTAAACGGGAACGAATACAAAGAAGGTTCAAACATCACAGCTGAAGATCTTGCATCGGCTAACCGTTTTGCTATGAACTCAATCGTCAAAGCTTTTGATGATGAGATCCAGACGCAATACGACGTGATCAAAAACCATTTCCAAAAACAGAAGAAGAAGTTCCGTGATGAACACGAAGAAAAACTTGACATCCTTGAAAAAGACGACATCCTTCCAAACGGTGTTGTTAAATTCGTAAAAGTCTATATCGCGACAAAACGTAAGTTAAAAGTCGGTGATAAGATGGCGGGTCGTCACGGTAACAAGGGTATTGTCTCTAATATCGTCCCACAAGTCGATATGCCTTACCGTGCAAACGGACGTGCAGTGGATGTCGTACTGAATCCACTAGGGGTTCCATCTCGTATGAATATCGGACAGATCCTTGAGATGCACCTAGGTATGGCGGGTCGTGAGCTTGGTCACCAGTTGGAAGATATCTTTGCTTCTAAGCAGAAAGATTTTATTGACCAGCTTCGTGAGAAGATGACAGCGATCGCAAGTGTTGCTTCGTTAATGGATGCAAAGAACTTTATCGCTAATCTGAACGATGAAGAACTGCTAAAGCATGCTCGTGATTGGTCAAACGGTGTCAAGTTTGCTACGCCGATGTTTGAGGGTGTTAACCCTGCTGAATTTGAAAAACTTTTTGAATTGGCAAAAATGGACATGGATGGTAAGGTCGAGCTTTACGACGGTATGACCGGAGAAAAGATCAAAGAGCGTGTTAACGTAGGTTACATGTATATTCTTAAACTGCACCACCTGGTCGATGAGAAAGTACACGCACGTTCAACTGGACCATATTCACTTGTTACACAACAGCCGGTCGGTGGTAAAGCACTGTTCGGTGGACAAAGATTCGGTGAGATGGAAGTATGGGCTCTTGAGGCTTATGGTGCCTCTGCTGTTCTTAAAGAGATGCTGACGATCAAATCGGATGATGTTGATGGTCGTGTACGTGCTTATAAAGCATTAACAAGAGGAGAAAGTGTACCGGCATCCGGTATTCCAGAAACTCTATTTGTATTGACTAAAGAGCTTCAAGCTCTTGCACTTGATGTAGAAATTTTTGACGAGGAAGAGACTGATGAAATTAGCGCCGATTGAGATTAAAGAAGATAACCGTCCAAAAGACATTAAACAGCTTCAATTCCGCCTTGCGAGTCCTGAGAAAGTTCTTTCTTGGTCTCATGGTGAAGTAAAGAAGCCTGAAACTATTAACTACCGTACACTCAAACCTGAGCGTGACGGACTTTTTTGTGCGAAGATCTTTGGTCCGGTACGTGACTACGAGTGTCTTTGTGGAAAATACAAGAAGATGCGTTACAAAGGTGTCGTCTGTGAAAAATGTGGTGTTGAAGTTACGACCACTAAAGTACGTCGTACGCGTATGGGTCACATCGACTTGGTCACACCTGTAGCACACATCTGGTATGTATCATCTTTACCTTCACGTATCGGTACGCTTCTTGGTGTCAAGATGAAAGACCTTGAGCGTGTACT
>JBFEXS010000110.1:0-6404 GCA_041562555.1 Sulfurimonadaceae bacterium | reverse complement strand
CCCTCAGTCACATAAAGTTTATAAAGGATCATCCCTTCAGCAGAAATATGTTTATCCTTGATTGAGCGTTGCAACTGTTCAAGACGAAGTTGAGTATCACTAAGCTGAGAGCTGATACTTTCGATCTTTTCCAGCGTGGACAACTCCTGGTTCTGTGTTGCAGCGAGATCAAAGAACTCTTTGTCTTTTTCAACACTCGACTTGATGGGAAGATCCTTGATCCGATCATAATTTATATTTTTCTTTTCTATCATACGTCTCAAGTTTTTTGCCATCTGCCGGTTCAGATCAAGACTTCTTTGCAAATTAAGCTTTTTTTGTTTTAAAAGTCCAAGCTCTTTTTGATCCAGTTCATCATCAATACGCAAAAAGCTTTTTTTCGTAAGCTTCTTACCTTCGTTGTTCTCTTCGGCGTATACCACCAATCCATGTACATTTGACTGTAACAGATAACTGCGATATGGCTCCGCCTTGGCATAATATTCCGATGCCTGTAAAACAAGTACAAAAGAGATCCACAAGATTATATTTTTCATGGGGTGATTATACCAAAACCCCATTGAAAAGCCTCCACTTTCGTATGGACAAAAGTAATTTGCCATACACTTTTCGCAAACCTTTATCCTATGAAAAATATCCTTCTTTATATGCTATAATAATTGCTAATGCTTCATATATACAAAGGAGAGTATTATGTCTTTGATTGATCAGGTCGACGCAGCCACACAGCTTGCCAGAAACAATGAGGTTCAACTCCTTGTATTTAAAGCGGCCGCTGATGAAGATGCATCCTATTATGCGATAAACGTCTTTAAGACCCGTGAGGTTGTCGAAGCAAAAAATCATTTTCTCACCCAGATTCCGGCAGCTCATCCACTCCTCGAAGGTACGATCGTCCTGCGCGGTGTACAGATCCCAATTCTGAACCTCCCTTTGTGGCTCGGGCATCACTTTTCAAGGGAAGATATAAAAAAATCCCGTCTACTCATCTGTGATTTCAACGGGATCATCATCGGACTGCGTATCTTCGAAGCCCATCGTGTTATCAAGAAAAACTGGTCCGACATGCATGCCCCTGATAGTTATAATGTCAATAATCATGCCAAAGTCGTCAATGATACGCGTCTTGAAGACGGAAGCATCTGCATGGTCCTGGACTTTGAACAACTTTTGGCCGACGTGATTCCTGCTGCAATGGTGAATGTGGACGAATCCCCTGAAAACATTGAAAACCTTGAGATACCGCAAAAACTCAAAGACGGGGAGATCTTGATCGCTGAAGATTCTAAAATTGCCCAAAAGCATCTACACCAAATCCTGACAAATGCCAATATCGGCCACCGCATCTTCAATAATGGAAAACTTTTGATGGAGCATATTAATGCTATGCCGGACAAAAGTATCATCCCCGCCGTCATAACAGACATCGAAATGCCTGAAATGTCCGGTTTTACCGTGACAAAACTTCTACGACAGGATAATCAGACAGCAAATATCCCTATCATTATCAACTCTTCCATGACAGGAGCCAACAACAAACGCGAAGCGCGTTCTTTGGGTGCAGACGATTTTATCAATAAGACAAAAAGCCATGATGTCCTTCCCTTAGTCATCAAAGTCATGCACGAGAAGGGGATCGCCTAATCCCCTGTCAACTCTTTAAAAAGTTCGTTGACACTTCGTATCTTAGAGACTCCCTGCACACTTTTTCCTGCTTGAAAGAAACCATCCTGACTACTATCCCCTTTAAGCATCTTCTTCAGGTTCTTCATGGTGCGTATCATCAAATACAGACGTGCTATACGCTTAAGATATGCATTTCCCAACATCCATGCCAATAGGCCTCTGGGTCTCAGACCCAGATGTTGAATGTAAGGTGTATTGATCACACTCACTTCAACTCCCGTGAGGTTTGATGAACGTACGATATCCTTTTGTTGCGCCCTGACGATAGCTTCTTTGTACACTTGGGGGACATGGCACTCTGTCGTTGCGATAAATGCCGTTCCCATCTGTACCGCCTCATATCCCAAAGAGAGTGCTTCGCGAAAACTCTTTTTATCCGCCACACCACCGGCACATACAAGGGGAAGTCCAAGTCCCGAAAGCTGTCTATAGAGTTCATCTGCTTCTATATCGCCCGCATGTCCTCCTGCAGATGCATTCACACATATCAGTCCATCAACCTTCCCATCAAGAGCTATTTTTGCCCACTTTGACTCGGTCACATCATGGTACACTTTTCCACCGAACGGACGGACCATCTCAACCACCCAGTCAGGTTTTCCCAAAGAGGTGATAAAAAAACGTATGCCCTCATCAAGCGCCGTCTCAATCCACTCTTCCATTCGTTTTCTGTATTTTAATGAACTTTTTTCTATCAATATGTTCATCCCTATTGGCTTAGCTGTGAGACGTTTGATATAACGAATCCCCTCGCGGAAATCATATCCGTGTACATAGGTCAACGATATCGGCTGTATGATGCCGATTCCACCGGCTTCGGATACGGCGGCAACCAATTCCGGGTTGGAACAGGGATACATTGGACCACCTATAATAGGATATCTCACTCCCGAATCTTTGAGAAAACGGTTCATTGTCTGATTTCCAATCTCCATGTGACCTCTACACGACAGACCAGATCCTTGACCTCATCAAAGATCTCGCACATAACCGTATAATCACAGACATCCTCTATGTTGGGAAGTACACACCGAGATTCAGCACTCAACGTACCTCTGGCTTTTTTGACAAATTCGCTTGAGAGATGGGTGACGATCCCTCTTGTATTCTTGTCCAAAGAAGTCAAGACTGCGATACCGCTGGTAAATTCTCCCAGATTCGTCAGGGCAATAGCATGAACCGAATTAAGATGGTTTCTATTTTTAGCCTTGTCCTTGAGACTCACCCTGGAATATCCCTTTTCAAGCACTTCAATCTGGGCACCCAAAGCACCTGTGTAAGGATTGAAAAAGCGTATAAGATAAGAAAAGAGCACTCTTCCGATCCGTGTGGACGAGACACTTTGCCATAAAGAAAAAAAACGATGGAGTGTAAACGCCTGCATCATCAGTACGGGAACAGTGTATATTCCGAATTGAAATAGATCTCTTTAAACGCATCTGTCTCAATAAGCTGCTTCATACGTTCATCCCAGATTCTCATCAGCTCCCTACCCTTGCTTGTGTCTGCAAAAGCAGGATAGAGTTTTAGCTGCATGACGATCTTTTGTGTATATTCCGAATCCGAAAACATCGTGTATTTTTGCATCGTCTGCGCCAGGTCCTTCCTGTCATCCAAGAACGCATCAATACGTTCACTCTTCAGCAGCTTTAGACCATTGACACGACCATTGAGTTCCTCTTTTCTTACCTTTACCTTTAGATATTTATCGAAACTATAATCTCTAACCCAGCCAACCCTTAAACCTTCTAGACTTTTTTGTCCCTGCCATTTCTCTATTGCATCTGTACGATACATCGCCACAACGATATCTTGATCAAAGTAGTATTTGGGATAGAGGGCAAAGGGTTTTTCGTCTTTATATGCTGCCAGCCAAAAATCAGCTCGTCCCTGCTCCACAAGCTGAACGGCTTTCGTATAGGAGGTGTGCTTCCTGACTATCTCAAAGCCCAAGGGTTTATACACCTCGGCCACTATATCCCAATACAGTCCTGTACCGTCACGGTTTGTCGCGCCTTCCCATGACTCACTGACCACGATGATCTCTTTAGCAAAAACATGAACGTTTAAAAGAATGGATATCAGTAAAAGGTGAAGCTTCATATACAGCCTTTCGAGGATTTGCTACATTATACCAAAAGACAATATTAAAAATTTGAATAATTGATTTTGCACAAATCGCGAGAGCTTTATGCGATCTGTGTACGTATGTATTCTATCTCATCCGCCAAAGCTTGGTCCCATTCGAATTCAACCTTATATTGACCGTCTGACTGCAGGTTATAATTGAGCCTATTCCATCGGCTTTTTTCATCAAGGTCTGTTTTGAGGTGTAATTCCACAATATCATTCATCAAAATTTTTTTATGTTCTTTGATAAAGCGGAATGAGGCAGGTTCATTCCCATTTTGAAGAAGATAACCACCGGAGAGTTTCATGGCCAAGGCATGCAATTCCACTTCCAGAACAGCTTCCGAAAATGGAGTCTCGATACCTTTAACAAGCATGTGTGAAATACTTAGATAGATGTCATCTATAGAGCGGCTCATATATAATCCTTATCACGAGTTATATACAAACAAACAATTTTCATTCCAAGATTAGCATGGAATGGAAAAAGAGGCCTTTATCGAGCTAGAAACGGTACCCTGCTTTAAAGAGAAGTCGCGTATTATCCACTCCTACTTCAGAACCTGATCCAAGATTTTTTTCAGCCGTCCATTGATAACGTACATCTGCACCGATCAAAAAGTCATCTATATAATATTTCAAACCGGCACCTGCTTGCAATGTAAAAAGCCACTGTGATTTCGCATTATCTGGATTAGCTTCAATCGCACCGAGTCCCGGACCAAATCCAAGGACAAGATCTTTGGACAGATCCACAAAATAATAAGGGTTCATTTCGATCATCGTCATCACCAGACCACCCTTATCATAACGACTGACACTTAACTGCTGACGTAAAGGGTTGTTACCAGGAAGTGTAAAGACAGGACAGTCAAAAGAGAGTTCAACTCCATAAGCGAACCCATTATCCAACTCATTACGCTCAAATACAAGATAGTTGGCAACGGCAGCAACCTCAAAGTTCGCTTTCCAAGTCTCATCATTAAAAACCGGTAAAAATTTCCACTCGTCAGATTGAGCACAAAGTGTGCTTGAAAGTACCGCTGTAGCAGCAAATGTAGTTAATAGTTTAGAAAGTTTTAGCATTAATACTCCAAATAATTTTTATAAGAGACATAATACTTTTTGCGTGTTAAAAAATTGTTAAAAAGCCCTAAGAAGGGCTTAAATCATTATATTTTCTCGATCTGTCGGTTTCTTGAGGCAACCGCAATAAGTACACCAATCACCAAATAGGTCCATGGCACGAAATCCGGGACGGGAATAGGGTCACCTTTTGCATAAGAGTGCATTCCTGCAAGATAGTAGTTCACTCCAAAGTACGTCATGATGATAGATGAGAACACCAATAATGATGCAACAGCGAATATGAACGGTGTATAGACTGCCTTAATAAAACGCAGATGCACTACGACAGCATACAGTAAAATACTCACTAATGCCCAGGTCTCCTTGGGATCCCAGCCCCAATAGCGTCCCCATGACTCATTCGCCCAGACACCTCCCAGGAAGTTTCCAACCGTCAGGAGTACAAGACCAACCATAAGACTCATCTCGTTAATCGTGTTAAGCTCCAAAATGGAAAGATTGATGCGCTTTTGGTTAAATTCAGATCTCAGCGCAAAAAGGATCAGCGCGATAAAACCAAGCAGTGCCCCAAGTGCCAGGAAACCATACGAAGCGGTGATCATGGAAACATGTATAGAGAGCCAGTATGACTTCAGCACCGGAACAAGATTCGTCACCTGAGGGTCCATCCAGTTAAGATGGGCCACAAACAATATCAACCCGGAAAGAATTCCGGTTGCTGCAAGTGTGATAACAGAGTTTCGTGAGAAGATAAATCCGGCCAACACCGTCGCCCATGCGATATAGATCATCGATTCATATCCGTTGGACCATGGAGCATGTCCCGAAATATACCAACGGATCAATAGTCCGATTGTATGCAGGGCAAAGAAGATCACCAGCAGTACCGTAGCCGTCTTTGAGAAGATCTCCAACTTGAACTTTGGTTTGACAATCTGCACAAAACTCAAGATCAGCAGTACAAGACCCATAAGCAGATAAAACGGCATCAATTTTTCAAAGATATTATATTTGTTATACAACAGCTCCGCTTCTATCTTACTATCACTCGGATAAACTTCTGCTCCATAAAACTTTTGATATTTTGCGATATCTGTGATCGCCTTATTCGCATACGACCAGTCACCGGTCTTTAATGACTCCTCTACACCCATAAAATAACTGACTGCCACCTGTCTTACACGTGCAGCATCCTCCTGTGCAAAGGTCTGAAGAGATTCGATAGTCGCAAACCATTTATTGTTCTCATCTGCCGGTTTTGGAAAAAGCTTGAAGATAGAACCGGTAAAGACCATGTACACGATGTTAAAACGCTCATCCACTTTGAGCAGTTCTTTATCCAGTTTGTTACGTTGTGCAGGTGGTTTCTGCGCGGCAATTGCGATCGCTTCTTGTAACTTGTAGCCACGAAGGTTCTCCGGTTCTTCCAAAAACTGTGAAAAAGCTGCATATTTTTTATCGTCACTCAAGCCGATAAGTTTATTGATTCCCTTGTGTTT
>JBFEXS010000109.1:0-6451 GCA_041562555.1 Sulfurimonadaceae bacterium | reverse complement strand
CGTATTTATCCCAAGCTGGGAAGCCGAAAGCCCGCTGTATCCGATATGAAGTCCATTGAAAATCGAGGCCATACTACGCTCTTATCTCCAGAAATGATGCATTTTTGGATGTTGATTTTTGATATCCCTGCATCTCTGTAGGTACAAGACGCTCAAGAAGGGTGTTATAAAAAGAGGAGACTGAAAGCACCATCTTTGCATACTTCTTATTGACTTCTCTTAATTGTGACAATGCTGTTTTCAGACTTTGCAAACAGCTGTTCTCATCTTCGTTAAGCAGCTTGTCTAACGAGACGTTCGGATTGTTCGTCATAAGCTTGGAGATCTCATGATCGATCATCGCTTTTTTATTTTCAAAACTCTGTATCATATCTTCTTTGATCTTACGGCGTTCAAACTGAGGTTCGTGATTGGCAAGTTTGATATCTTCAATATCTTGTTCACTCATTTTGACTAACTCTTCCAGATCATGGACAGCACTTTTAAGATGATACGATAACATTGTTTTCTCCTTAGAGTATCTCGTCCGCTATCTTTTCAGCCAAGGCCTTTAGATCGAGCTGATACTCTCCATTTTCAATTGAACTTTTGATCTGTTCAATCTTGCTTGTGTCCCCCTGCTTATCAACTGTAGCGGGACGTTTAGAAGCCTCTTTTGCTTCACTCTCTTGATACGTGTTCCTTACGGCCGGTGAGCCTACCTTGGAAATCATGTTAAATCCTTATTGCCCTATGTTTAGTATATACTCCAAACATCGGACAAAATGAAAAAAACTTTAATAAATTTTTGAATTTATCTCCCCTCTGCCAGATAATCGAACAGCATTTGTGAAATACCCATGCTTCCGGCCCCTATCTTGGATATCTCATCTCTGTACATCGAGTTGTAGATCTTATCCCCCGGGTCTTTTCCGAACAGGGTGTTCTCATCCTTCATCGATGTATCAAGAAGCTGTTTCAGGATAATAGCTTCAAATTGATCCGTCTGTTTTTTTAATGCCACTTTGTCAAGTGTCTCATCAATCTTCGGTGTCTTTGTATTGGCTTGGTACAGCGCTACTGAGTTGTCAATATTCATTAGATGATCTCCAGTTCAGCTTGGATTGCACCCGCTTTTTTCATACTCTCCAAAATCGAGATGATATCCTTCGGGCTTGCTCCAAGTTTCTGTAATGAACGTGCAATGTTCGCAACCGTCGAGCTGCCTTTTTTTGCCATTAAACGGTTGTCTTCAAGACCGATCACAATATTCTCATCCAGGTCCAGATTGTTTCCGGGACCCGCTACCGTATCCTCTTCAATCTTGATGGTAATGTCTCCATGGGTGATGATCACAGGCGATACAGCGATATTCACACCGGCTACGATCGTACCCGTACGCTCATTGATGATGATACGTTCGATCGGGATATAGTCAATATCCAACTCTTGTACTTCTGCTAAGAACTCTACCATGCTTCTGTTCTCAGGGCATTTGAGTTTAAGGGATTTTGGGTCAAGTGCGACTGCTACCTGCATATGATATATCTCATTGATCGCTTTTTGAAGGTTTACCGCATTGGCAAAACTACTGTTTTTAAGACTCAATGTCACATATTCCTGGTGATACAGGTCCAAAGGAACTTCGCGTTCTACAATTCCTCCCCCGTACACGACACCTGCTGTCGCATGGTTCAGTGAACCTCCACCTCTCTCGTTCTTACCACCGATACTCAAAGAACCTTGAGCCAAAGCATATATCTTCCCATCTACCCCTTTTAGCGGCGTCATAAGAAGGGTTCCGCCCTCAATCGATTTCGCATCACCGATTGCGGAGACCGTCACATCCATCGTGTCTCCCTGTCTGGAAAATGAACTCAGTTTTGCCGTAACGACAACTGCCGCGACATTCTTCGATTTGATGTCATTAGGATCCATGTCGATGTTCATCGCTTTCAACATGTTAGCAATAGATTGAAGTGTAAAGACAGAGGTCGTTCCATCCCCTGTCTTATTCAGTCCCACGACCAGTGAGTATCCGATAAGCTGATTTTCCCGGACACCTACGACTTTGGTGATCTCGGACACCTTTGTCGCTTGGAGTGACACAAAAAAAGTTAAAAAAAGTAACACAAATTTCATAGACTTCCCTGCCTGCATAGTATTATCAATACTAAAGCAAGAGATGTTCCAAAAATCCGATCACAAGAACAAAACGAAGAAAGCAGAGGTAAAGAGATGTAGGGATAAAAAACTTAAGCGTGATTAGGATCGGAAAACAAGAGAGCGTAATAGGCTGCGGTATTACGACAGTACATAGTGTGTCAAACTTGTCTTACCGAATTTTTTTGTCTTTTTACGTTTTAGTGAGCCTATCGTCTCAGGCAGGTCAAGCCCTGACATATGCTCGATAGTAAGCATCTCAATCATTTCCAGCGGGATAGACGAAATCATCTTGATCATCTTGTCATAAATCTCTTCCATGCCTTCTCTGAATGAAAAAGGAGGATCCACATAAAAAAAGGCCTTTTGTTTTTGGCGAGCAAGATCTTTGATGACTTGGTCAATCGTCTCAAAACTATCTCCATAGATGGCCATACAGTTCTCTGCACCGACTTTTTTGATATTACCGCTTAAAACCTTATAAGCGGCCTTATCCTTTTCCATAAAATAGACATATCCGGCTCCCCGGCTTAGTGCTTCTAGACCGATGGAACCCGAACCGGAAAAGACCTCTACGATACGTGCATCCAACAAGTCAAATTGAATCGTATTGAAGAAAGACTCTTTGACAATACCCTTGGAACTGCGGGTGGTATCAAGGGAAGGAAGATCGATTTTGACACCCTTGTATTTTCCTGCGACTATCGTTGTTTGCAATTTACTCATAAAAGGCTTTCACTGTCTTAAGGAGGTTTTGCTTGTACTCCTGTGTTAAGCGATCAATACGCTCTTCCAAGAGTCTGAAATCCTTTGACTCACCACTGATTTCCTGAATCGATTCATCAATAGATTGAATATCACTGATGTCATTTATCTTTTTATAAAACCCCTCAAGGGCAAGATAAAGCTGAGATCTCGAAAAAGGCTTTTTAATATCCGAGTCGGTATCAGACGAGACATAGAGACTATGATGAGAATCCATAATCCTTTTATCCCGTATCACTACATCACACTGCTTCAAAGAGCTCAGATGCTCACCTAAAAAAAGTTCCAAACTGCGTTGTAATAATGAAGATTCACATTGAACAGCAACTTTCATTCAATCCCTTTCCCATAATTTCCACCCTATTGAAGATAGTACCTCAGACTATATGCCAAATCCTCATCCAAATCATCCAGGCTTAATAACCAGTGAAGATAGGCTTGATCTGCCGCAGCTACTTCTTCAATATAGCGCCCGTTATATTTGCCAAACAGAAGTTTGCTCATCAATACAGGCTTAGCGCTAATCTCTATCATTTCTGAAAGGGTAGCATACTCAAGCAAAGTACGGTATAAAAGTAAAGTATGCAGAGCATCACTGAGTGCCCGATGGGCATTTAGGTTTACTTTCAGTTCATCTGCCAAGGCTTTTTCCTCTTTATACAGTCTAAGCTCATAACGTAAAAACTGTAAAGAGAACTGTTCGCATTCAGGGATCAAAGCCTTTGTACAACGCAGTGTGTCAACGATCTGATAGTGAGATTTAAATCCTTCTTTTTCAAGCATACCCAGATCAAACCCGCTATTATGTGCGATCAAAACATTCCCGCTTTGGTTATGTTCCGTGAGCAACCCATACGTGTCCGTCTCCGTACAAATCTGACATGTGCTTATCATCTCGTTTGTGATATGATGTAAACTCATCGCTTCTGCAGAGATCTTTTTGGGGCTTTTACATAAGGAGGAACATGCATCATAACGTGCACCTTCCTGGACGATCACGCCCATCTCACATATGCGATCTTTCTGCTCCAGACCACTGGTCTCGAGATCCAAAAAAATAAGTCTAGCCATCTTGTTGGATCCTTATCTTTTTACAAAACTTCATTCCCAGAACAAACACTGCACCCCCGAATGTAATGACCAGAAGATACAGTGAGAGACCATTAAACGAAGAGATTGGAGGCAACTCTCCGGTGATCAGTCGCCATACAGCTATGAAGATAACCCAAAAAAGTGCAATCGTCCATACCGTTGAAAAAAGCCATTTTCTCCAAATCGGCAATATGTCCGAAAGCAGAACCTTATCAATCCTCTTGCCTTCACAATCATATAGATGAAGTTTAAAACCCTCTATATTCTTGCCGATAAGTGCTTTGAACACCAGTAAAAGCATAAGAATAAAACTTAAGCTGAAGCTGAAAGGAAAACTGAATGCAAAAATCTCCTTTAAGGCGGACATGCTCTCATGGTCGATACGAATTGCACCGGTATAGAAGTAAGAGAACAGGGTGAAAACAAGGGAGATCACTGAGGCACAGACAAGGGTATAGATACTTACCCACAAAAACCATAAAAGGTATAGTTTAAAAAAGAAGCGTTTAGACGGCTTCATTCGAAACAGCTTGGATCATACCATTATAGTGTTCTAGTGTCATAAAACTCTTTTCAAATCGCCAACACAAGATAAACTTTACAATGGCATTTTTCAGTCCGTCATCAATTGCATCGGAGCGACCGAAATACCCTAAAGAGCTATTCTTGGATTTTTGCCCCTTGGCTGCTTTGTCATAGGAAATACATATAATCTGTACATACCGGTTCTCTTTGATATGACCAAGATCCTCAGCTTGCAAGGAGATACCTGTTACATTCATTGCCTTATAGGAAAAAAGATCTTCAAATACGGGGATCTTCTCATCTATCTTCAATTGCAGGTAAAGCTCTTTTAAGCGTGTCATGTTCTCTTGGCGTGAACTTTCAAAACTCGAGATCTTACTGGTTAAGGCTTTTAACCTATCAAGTGCACTGCTCATCACTGACCCTTAACTTCATATTTTTATATATAAAGCATCTAATGTACCAGTTGTATTTTTTTAAAACAGAACATCGTCACTCAGATCTTCACCCGCCACCTGTTTTTTAGTATACTCACGCTGTTCAGGTGTTTTGGAAAGTTTGAAAAAACTCAGATAATCATCGATCTCTTGATCTGTACATTTGACCTCGCCAGCGATCTCATCCACTTCATTAATAAAAGCACCGTTTTCAAAGGAGAGTGCAGACATATACTGTATCTGTTCAATAATTGATACGATATTGGCATTCATCTTCGTAATAGCATCCAGACTCTGCTCAGATATCTTGACGTTCGTATTTATCGCCTCATCTATCTGAAGGAACTTCCCCTTGACATCTTCACCTTCAACGACCAACTCTTCGACAATACTGCTGTTGGATTCAATCTTCTCTGTCGCTCCACTCATCGATTGTACAAAAATAGACAAAGAAGCATCTACTTCATTAATCGCTTTATTCGTTCGATCCGAAAGACTACGGACCTCTTCGGCAACAACCGCAAAGTCCCGTCCATGCTCTCCTGCACGTGCAGCTTCAATAGCTGCATTGAGGGCCAATAGATTCGTTTGATCGGCGATGTCCCTGATCACTGCAGTAATCTCTTTGAGGTTTTCCACATCCGATATCAGTCGGGAAAACTCGTCATTTAACTCTTGTGTACTTTCGGCAGTATGCGATATCTTGGAGCTGATCGTATCGATGCTTTGATTCATACTGCAGAGTGATTGTTCACTCTCCTTTGAGATCTCAAAGATCTTACTGGAACCCTTGACTGTGTCATCCAGTGAGTTTCGGATCTCGTTCAGGTGTGACATAGTACTTTTTGCCATAGTGTCACTCTCGTTTATCTTGGAGCGTAATGCCCCTGTCAACTGGGATAAGGCATTGGCCAATGATGTCTGATAAGAACTGCTCTCTTTGACCTTCAGCACCGTTGTATCTATCTTTTGTATAAAGGAGTTGACATTGGCACTCATGTAACTTAGTTCATCTTCACTCGCATCAATAGGAAGACGGACTCTCAAATCACCATCCCCTTCACTTAGGTCCAAGGCAACCTTGTTTATATTGTCCACGTTGTTTATAATACTTGTACCCGTCAAGTAGTTCAAGATCACTAAGATCACGCCAATGACAAGCAGCATGATGGTAAAGTACAGTATAAATTCTGCTTGCAGGTCCTCAAAATAGTCCGCTTTGTTCACTCCCGGCACAATCCATGCATCCCATGCCGGGATATAATAGAACCCCGCCAGTTTGTCTTGTCCTGTGGTTACTGAGTGATATTCATATATACCGCCCTCTTTATGAGAGATAATATGACTTCCATAGTCTGTTTTGGCAAGACTTCCACCCTCTTTTTTAGGATGTATCAACAGCTTACCGCTGGAATCTATCAAATAGACATATCCTGTTTTACCTACTTTGATATCCAATATGTCTTTTTTTAGATCTTCATCCTTATACG
>JBFEXS010000108.1:0-6540 GCA_041562555.1 Sulfurimonadaceae bacterium | reverse complement strand
TTAAACTCAGCGATGATGACACGGGCATTCTGCTCTGCATTCTCTGGAGGAGTGATCCCCATCCACTTTGCAAGATTTACGACAGGGATGACAATCCCGCGAAGGTCAAAGATACCCTCAATAAACTCAGGAACTCCCGGAAGCTCTGTCAGGCGAGGCTTTCGGATGATCTCACGTACTTTAGCAACGTTAACGCCATAGATCCCCTCATATACTTGTTCCCCATCGTACTTAAGTATTCTAAAGTCGACCAGTTCCATCTCATTGGTTCCGACCTTTAAAATATTATCATTTTTCACTACGACTCCTTAAAACGGGTCTCTTGCAGAAACAACTGCTCATTGATAGATTGTACTATAAAATATTTCTGATTGCAAGCAAAAGAGGCTAAATTGACATATTCAAAACCATTGAGTCGGAAACTTTTGTTTTGATGAAAATGTCCCTCTATGACGATATCAAACGATTTCTCATCCAAATAGTTTAACCGCTTTTCAATGATCTCGTTGAATTTGGATATCTTATAACACGGATCTTTTCTCACTCCCCTGCTTTTGAGCCAGCGGATTATGCAATGCACACATAGGATATCGATCAGTCCGATACATGAGAGAATCAACGGATTCCGGATGAGCTTTGTATAGACCTGATACCCCAAAGGTGTTCGTGTGTCTCCGTGGGAAAGCTGTATTTTCTGTTGCTTAAACCACGCCGTTTGCGGTTGATTGCCCAAAGGAAGCACCTTGATATTCGGGAAAACATTTTTTAAGCCGAAGTCATGATTTCCCTCAAAATAGATAATCTCTATCTCTTCTGAAAGTTTGTTCAACAAGGCTATTTCTGCTTTGTTGTCACGCTTTGTCTGCCCGATAACACCAAATAACAATTCAAACATATCCCCCATCAGAATCAATTGGGATGTCTTGATCTGCTTTGATTCAATAGCTTGCAAAAACTTGTAAAACTGGGGGTATTTCTCCGAGTAGTGAGCATCTGCGACGAGGATAGCTCCCTCCTGCAGGTTGATATTATGGGACATAAGCTAGTGTAGGAAGCGAAAGTGTTTCTTCGTAACCACACATAAGATTGGCATTGGCGACCGCTTGAGAACTTGCACCCCGCAAGAGATTGTCAATCGCTGATGCTATGAACAACAAGGAGCCGTTCTGTTTCACATACACATCACAAAAGTTTGTCCCGGCAACACTTTTCATATCGACCGGCGTGTTTCTCACCCGTACAAGCTTTTCATCTTTATAGTATTCTTGAAGTACCGTCTGCGCATCTATTTGTGTATCAAGACTAAGATAGACCGATGACAACATCCCGCGGGTAGCAGGAACCAGATGAGGAACGAAGTTCACACTGAAGTGTTTATCCGTTTTGAATGAGAGCTTTTCATAGATCTCCGGTCCATGACGATGGGCTAATGGGTTATACGCGAACATATTATCATTGATCGTCACATAATGGGTCGTATCACTCAGTTTCTTTCCTGCTCCGCTTACACCGGACTTGGCATCCACGATGATATCTGAGCCCTCTTTGATATATTCCACAAAAGGAAGAATTCCTAAGATAGCTGACGTCGGATAACATCCCGGATTCGCTACCAGCTGAGCCGATTTGATCTCTTCGCGATACAGTTCCGGCAAGCCGTAAACGGATTTTGCGATATTATCAACATCGATGTGCGGACAATAATTAGCTTCATACCGTTCCTTCGTCAAACGATAGTCAGCGGAAAGGTCGACCACTTTGACCTCACTCTTCATAAGTTCTTTGACGTATTCCATCGCCGTCTTATGAGGCAAGGCTAAAAAGACAAGATCCGTCTGCTTGGCTGCCTCATTGGCATCCGCCTTATGTACTTCACAATCATATACATCCAGTAGTGAAGGATGCAGTTCATGCAGCTGTTCACCTCCCTGAGAGGTAGCGACATACGTGAGTTCAAAATAAGGATGTGCAAGGACAAGCTTGATGAGTTCAAGCCCCGTATATCCGCTGGCACCGATAATACCTACCTTAGTGACAGTCAAAAACGATCTCCTGATATTTAACTTCCAGGACTTCAAACTCCTTGGTGCCGCCAGGGAGCTTTGCCTTCAACTCATCGCCTTCTTCCTTACCGAGAAGCTGTTTTGCCAAAGGTGAATTGAATGAGATCAACCCCTCTTCCGGATTGCTCTCACACCCTCCAACGATCGTATAGGTGATCTCTTCATCCGTATCCATGTCACATAACACCACTGTCGAGCCGAAACTGACACGGGCATGTTCCAAAACAGAAGGATCAACGATCTGGGCGGCACCTAGGATATTGGCCAGTTCAGCCAGACGAAGGTCAACCAGTCGTTGCTTCTCTTTAGCAGCATGATACTCTGCATTTTCCTTAAGGTCCCCGTGCTCCAAAGCAGCTTCGATCTCTTTGACGATCTCGGGTAATTCTCTATTTTTTAAATCATTCAATTCAGCGGATAGTTTTTCATATCCAAATTTTGTCATAGGTTCTTTTTGTTCCATAATCTATTTTCCCTAGTTTTTACTGCAGATATTATAGCCTATTTAGCAAAATATGTCTTCGTCAATTGAAAGACGACAGGGCTCAGTAAGAGCAATGCGATAAGATTTGGCAAGGCCATCAATGCATTGAGGGTGTCCGCTAATAGCCATATGAACTTGAGATCCATCATCGAACCAAAAGGGATGACCAAGACCCATAATATTCTAAATGGGACAACCGCTCTTTGACCCAAAAGATAGTACACGGATTTTTCACCATAAAAACTCCATGCGACCAAAGTCGTAAACGCAAACAGTATCAAGCCAAAACTCACCACATACTCCCCTGCAAAAGGAAGCATCTTGGCAAAAGCCAATGCAGACAAGCTTGCACCTGACTCTCCGGAAAGATACTCTCCGGAAAGAACGATAGCCAATCCAGTAATGGAACAGATTATGATGGTATCAATAAAGGTGCCCATCATCGCAACAAGGCCCTGTCTAACTGCCGAATCTGTTTTTGCTGCCGCATGGGCTATCGGTGCTGACCCCAAACCTGCTTCATTGGAAAATATCCCCCGTGCCACACCAAACTGCAAGGCTGCCCAGATACTCGCTCCTGCGAAGCCCCCTGCCGCTGCTGATCCCGTAAAGGCAGAAGAGATAATCAGCATAAGTGCATTCGGAATCGCTGTGACATTCAACACCAGGATGATCAATCCTGCACTAAGATAGACGATCGCCATAAAGGGCACCAGTTTTCCCGCGACACTGGCAATACTTTTGATCCCGCCGATAAGCACAAGACCGACTAACACAGAAAGAATCAATCCGCTGGTTAAGACCGGCATACCAAAGGAAGAATGCAATACATCTGAGACCGAGTGTGCCTGGATTGTATTACCGATACCAAAACCCGCAAGCGAGGCAAAGAGTGCGAACAAAAACCCCAGCCACGCCCACTTCTTTCCCAGACCGTTTTTGATATAGAACATTGGACCACCCACGTGGTTTCCCTCTTCATCCGTCTCGCGATAATTCACCGCTAAAACAGCCTCGGCATACTTCGTCGCCATACCAAAAAGAGCTGCTGTCCACATCCAAAAGAGTGCACCTGGCCCACCTAAAAAGATTGCCGTCGCCACCCCCGCTATATTACCCGTACCGATAGTCGCAGAAAGTGAGGTCATCAGAGCGTTAAAAGGGGATATCTCTCCCTCTTTCTTGTCCTCTTTACGACCTTGGAAGATGAGAATGAAGCCCGCTTTGATCATGCGTATAGGCATGAATTTTAAACCAATACTTAAAAACAGGCCAGTCCCCAAGATCAATGCTAACATTAACGGACCCCATACAAGGCCATTTATCGTTCCTATAAATGTATAAATGTTTTCCATCATCCTAAAACAATCTCCGCTACATCTTTTAATCTGCTTTTACCTAGCGCTTCTCGCAACTCTTTTGAACGCTGCAAAAACTTTTGCTTATCTATGTTCTCATAGACCTCATACATACGCTCGACGTTGACCTCATCCTGGAGCAACTCGGTATGCATCTCCTCTTTGTTCTCGAAATCGTAGATGATATTGGCAAGCCCGACATGTTTTAGTTTGACGAACTTTCGACCGATCCAGTACTCGAGTTTATTGGCAACAAAGACCAAAACCATCGGTGTACCGATCAGTGAACACTCTAAGGTCGCCGTTCCTGAACAGACGTAAGCAAAATCAGCCTGTAGCAAGGCTTCATGGGTGTTCTTGATCACCGTAAAGCAAGAAATATCTCCATACAGTTCTGCTATCTCCTCTTCGCTAAAATGCGGTGGGATGACTAATATTGCCTCTTCACTGTGTCTCTTTCTGAGTTCATGATAAATCGGCATCAAAGAACGTACTTCGGACTTACGGCTTCCTGCCAAGAAGGCGATCCTGTTGTTCTGAGTTATCTCCTCTTTAAATGCCTTGATCTCATCCATAAGAGGATTACCCACATAGGTTGAACGGGGATAAAACTGATCTTCAAAGGGAAAGATAGAGAGCAATTTATCACAATACTTATCGACTTTGGCAGCACGTTTTTTCTTCCATGCCCACACTTTTGGCAATATATAATAACTGATCTCCTTCTCAGGATATTTCTCCTTGATCTTTTTCGCCAAAGGAAGATTAAAAGCAGGTGCATCGATAAGCAAGACCTTATCTGCATCCCTGGCTAAAAAGACCAGTTCTGCCATCGCTTCTTTGGCTGAGAATATCTTTCCGATAACATCTTTTATACCCATGACAGAAAAGGATTTTGGACTATAGAGAGGATCTCCCAGACTTTCATCAAAGATACCGCACAGTTCTGCATCCTCAAGATAGGGATAAAGTGCTTTTAGATGCAGGTTTGATGAGGGTTCCAATGCAGATACCAGTAATTTCATTTGCCTTCCTTTCTCATGGTCGAGAGATTAAATTCAAGTGTTCTCACACCTGTTTGAATAGAGAGCAGACACCCTTTTTTGGAGATATGCCTTGCATCTTCCAATGCCTCTATTATCATCACTTCACCGCCTTCGAGGTCATAGGCTTTCACATAGCTTGCATACAATACGAAAACGCGTCCACCTCCGCAACCATCCCCATAAACACCGACACAAAAATCCCTTGCATTCTCATCCAGGAAGAGTCTTTGCCTTTCCCCGTAGGATTCAATGACAATACTTCCCGCTTCTGGGATATATCGCACCCCATCCACCTCTTGCAGGATCATTGTTCCAAGATCTTCTTGATCGCCAAAGAGCACATAGTCATGCCAAAGCTTCCCGTCACTCCGACAAAACTTCCTTTGACCTTGACCCGTGCAGGCTCGGAAGAGAAGATGACCGGATATTTTTTGCTAAAACGGCGTTTTTTCAACTCATATCGTATCTTCGAAGCGAAACGGTCTCCATGGGTCTTCCAGATAGTAGCCACTTCTATCTTGGTAGGGTCAAGCCTTTTCGCAGACCCTGTCGCAGAGATCAGTTTTTGATAGCATTTCTGTGCCAATGCAAGTTTTGCATGAATATCATCAATGGCATCCAACACAAGGTCGTAAGGCTCAAAATCAAAATTCTCGACCCATTCAGGAGTGATCTTCATATCCATGGCAATGATCTCCGGATAGTGTTTTTTCATCGCTTCAACTTTAGATTCTCCCTCATGCAGTTCCGACCACATCTGACGGTTCTGATTACTCTTATCATAGACATCAAAATCGATGATCGTGATATCGGTGATCCCGTTTCGATACAGACAGTCAAGGCAGAAGCTACCGACACCGCCTACACCTAAAAGCAGTATCTTGGCTTGTGTCAGTTTTTCAAACTCATCACCAAGCAGCATGCGGGAACGTTCATACCTAGGCAAGAAAATCCTCCAATGAGCGCATCGACGTGTAAGCTGTCAGATCCAGCATAATCGGTGTCACAGAGACTTTATTTGCCTGAATCGCATCAAAATCAGTGACCCCTTCAACTTCCCGCCGTCTAAAATCCAGAGGATGCAGACCTAACCACCAATACTCTTCTGCACGGGGGTTTCGATGAAGATGCGCGTCGTTCGCATACAAACGATACCCTGCATAGGTAACTTGATACTCTATTTTCTGAGCATCCATAGGGACATTGACATTGATCAATTGACGATGCGGAAGCGGGAATTCACCAGCAAATATCTTTTCAACGAGATCTCTTGCCACTTCCTGTGCCAGGGTATAATCAACATCCAATCCATGTTGTGACCCTCCGATAACCTGAGAGATGGCAATAGCAGGAACATCATGCAAAACCGCCTCCATCGCACCGGCGACCGTACCCGAATAGGTGATGTCTTCGCCCATATTCGAGCCGCGATTGATTCCACTGATCAACAGATCCGGCTTTTTGTCTCCATACAGTGAGTGTAAAGCCATATAGACACAATCACTCGGTGTTCCATCACTCAACTTATAAAAATCATCTTCGACCTGCACAAAACGCAAGGGATGGGTCAAGGTCAGTGAATGCCCACA
>JBFEXS010000107.1:0-6754 GCA_041562555.1 Sulfurimonadaceae bacterium | reverse complement strand
CAACAAAGACTTGTTACGTTTAGTCTTTGAAAAATTTATTTAAGGATAGACAATGGCAAATATTAAAGTACTTGCGGTTGATGATGATATCATCAATCTTAAACTTTTAAAATCAATGCTGCTAAAACTTCCCCAGGTAGGAGAAGTGATCGAAGCAAAGAACGGTGCAGATGCGCTTGGCATCCTTAAGGGTCAAAGTGACATCGACCTTATTCTGCTTGATATCATCATGCCTGTAATGGGAGGAATCGAGATGCTTAAAGTTGTCCGTGCTGATGACGGCCTCAAAGAGATTCCGGTTATTGTATTAACAACCGATGAGACAAAAAAAGGTGAAGCACTTGAGTGTGGAGCTAATGACTTCGTGATGAAACCTGTACGCCAAGAACAGGTAGGAGAAAAGATCTCTCGTCTTATGGACATATAATAAAAAGAGGAAAGTTCCTCTTTTTATACTAATACGATTTTCAATACTTCCTCTATACGCTCTACCCCTTTTATTTCCAGCGCTTCACGCACCTCTTTAGGGATATCTTCCAGATCACGTTCATAGTTCTTCTTAGGGATCAATACAAGTTTCATATCTGCTCTGTGTGCAGCGATCAGCTTCTCTTTTAATCCGCCAATAGGTAACACATCGCCGGTCAATGAAATTTCACCGGTCATTGCGACATCCGAACGAATTGCCTTGCCGCTTAAAATAGAGCTGATGACCGATGCCATCGCGATACCTGCAGACGGTCCATCCTTTGGAGTTGCGCCATCAGGAACATGTATATGCAGGTCATACCGCTTATAGACTTCAGAAGCGGATATTTTGACCTCTTCTTCTTTCTCTTTAGCACTTAACGGGATCGTTTCAAGCGGAATCTCAAGCACGTGCGTGTCGACCAGCGTCTTCACCACACTCATTGCAATGCGGGATGATTCTTTCATTACCTCACCAAGGCTTCCTGTAACCTGCATAAGTCCCTTGCCTTTGATACGGATAGCCTCGATCTTCAATACGTCACCACCGACAGCGGTCCAGGCAAGACCATTAACAACACCTATTCTTGGAACAGCATCCGTCTTGTCTATTTCAAAGACCGTCTTGTCCAGGAACTCCTTAAGGTTTTTCATAGAGACAGACACCTTGTTGATCTCCGGGTTCTCCAAGATCTTCTTCGCTGATTTTCTCACCACATCTGCCATTCGTCGACGAAGGTTACGGACACCTGCTTCACGGGTATATTTATGAATGATCTCCTGCATAGCAGATTTAGAGATAGAGACCTCGCTGGTTTTCAATCCATGCTTTTTGATTTCCTGTGGCAATAGGTATCGCTTTGCGATCTCATATTTTTCCTGTGGCGTGTAGGAGCTTACCGAAATAAATTCCATACGGTCTCTTAAAGGACCTGGAATACGTCCTACGTCATTTGCTGTCGCAATAAAGATCGCCTTGGATAGGTCAAGATTAAAGTTTAAATAATAATCTCTAAAATTAGAATTTTGCTCTGGATCAAGTATCTCTAATAAAGCTGCCGTTGGATCCCCCCGTTGAGAACGTCCTACCTTGTCGATCTCATCAAGTACGATAATAGGGTTCATCTTTTTAGCATCAATAATCCCCTGTACAAGACGTCCAGGCATTGCACCTACATACGTACGTCTATGTCCGCGCAGTTCATTTACGTCTTCAAGTCCACCCAAAGCGATCCGAACTAAAGGACGCTTGAGTGCTTCGGCAATAGAGTTTGCCAAAGAGGTCTTACCAACACCCGGAGGACCTGCAAAACATAAGATCGCACCACGGCCCTCTTTATCATTAATACCACGCAGATCAAGCAGCTCTTTAACTGAGAAATACTCAACGATACGTTCTTTTGGCTTTTCTAGTGAAAAATGGTCTTTATCAAGCTGTTTTTGTACATCTTCTATCTTTAGTGACTTCTTCGCCATTTCTCCATAAGGGATCTCTAGAACCCATTCCAAATAAGTCTGGATCATTCCCGCATCGGAGGAGTCAGGATGCATTCGGGCAAAGCGTTCCAACTGTTTACTCACCTCTTTATATGCATCCTCGCCCATTGATCCCTGCTTCTTGGCAAGCTTTGCTCTATATTCCTGAATCTCTTCTTCACGTTGCGTATCTGAACCTAATTCACGCTGTATCTGCTTTAACTGCTCTTTTAAAAAATACTCTTTATTGATCTTCTCAATACGGTTATGCACTTTTGAGCGAATCTCTTTTTGCAGTTTATTCGCTTCAATCTCTCCGGTAAGTGCATCAATGAGTTTCATATAGCGTTTTTCAAGACTTTCCTCTATAAAAAGCTCGTAAGCGATCTCTTTTTTGAGTTTTATGGATGAACAGATCAAGTCCGCTATACGACCAAAGTCCTGATTATCTTCAATGGTACGTAAAAGGTCCGGTGGGAAATAGGAGCTGACCTGAGAAAGGGTACGTACTTTTTCACGCAAGATTTCAAGTTCCGCATCCAGTTTCAATTCATTTTCAACACTGCTCTCGATAATATCAACCGTAGCGACCATAGGATCCGTTCCGACTTCCTGGACGACCTTACCTCTCGCCAGCCCCTGGAACAAAACTTTGATACGGCCGTCCGGAAGCGATACTTTACGCATGATAGAACCTACAACACCGGCAGGATAAACTCCATCAAACTCTCTGGACCCTTCTTCATCGGGCCTGGTCGGACAGACCAGAACCAAAGAGTTGTTTTCGATTGCAAGAGCTGCTGCCTTGATATTTTTCTCATCATTCAAAAATAGCGGAGAGATCATAAATGGATATAAAAAAAGTTCATCCTCCGCTATGATTGGAATATCAGTAGGGAAAGAACTATAATGACTTAATTGCATAAAAATTCCTATATATTAAATTTTATTGATTGATCAGGATTCGTCAGGTTCAAAACCATCATCTGTCTCTTCTGTGTCAAATGATTCCGAATCTGAGTCCTCTTTTACGTTTCCACTGTCATCTTGAGCAATAACACTGGTCGTATCCGGCAGTAGAAAATCATACCAGCTTGAAGTCCCGTCACCCTCAAACATCTCCCTGTACCAGGAAGTATCCGGAGGCTCTACCTCATTCCAGTCTATCCATGCCTCTTTTTGCTTCTGAGCATAGTATTCCTGTGCCTTCGGTTTGTCTAATCGCTCATACAGTCCTGAGATCGTCTGATTTAGATTGGCTCGTGCCAGATAAAGCTTTACAAGCATTGTATCAACCGCAGGCAGATAATGGGATTGAGGATAACGTTTTTTATAGGCTTCTCCTTCAACCAAAGCCTCATTGATCAGACTCTGATCTCGGCGAGGGTTTGGAAGTGCCATAAACTTCGCGCGCATTTTCAGATACGTTGCAAATTCTCTCTCTTGAACATCTGCGAAACGACGTATATACTCATCCAGAAAGTGTTCGGCAAGCATATACTCCCCCACTGCCATATGTGCTTGAGCCATAATCATCGTCGCCTCTTCTAGTAAAGGTGACCCGATATGCTCACTTTGCAGTGATGAGAAATAGCCATCTGCCTTTTCTAACGAGCCGTTTGCTACAGAATTGATCATCCTTTCATACCAATATGCAGCTGGCTTATTATACTCGGAGACCTCTTTTGCACAACCGCCAAATAGCAAGACTATCAGTACTGCTAAACCAAAAATTCTAAATTTCATTCATTTCCTTGTTATAAGAGTGATGATTTTATCCAAGACGGTGTTAGGAAGAGTTTAAACCCTCTGAAAAGAGCTGAAAACCTTTACTGTTTTTAAGTTTGATCTATCCTCTCACTATATGCATATAGTGTACTATTGTCTTTTTATCTTTGTAGTGCTACAATGTCCAACTATTAAATAACGCTAAGGTGATCCATGCAATTTGAGCTTAAACTCCCACTTTTGGGATTTGAATCGATAAAAGAGATGAAACTTACAAAGATCGATGATATCTTTATGCAGCTAGAAAATGCCACTGAAGATGCAAAGCCTTCTTTTACCCTTATCAATCCTTTCATCTTGAAACCTTACGAAATTGATATTCCTGAATCCGTTCAGACACTCTTGGATATCAAGGACGACAGCAACCTCCTTATTTTTAATATTGTCGTCATACAGAATCCTATTGAAAATTCTACTGTCAATTTTGTCGCTCCGATCATCTTCAACACAGATAATCAGACTATGGTACAGACGATCTTGGATGGAAAAGCTGCCCAGGAACACGGTATGGCAGAGCCTATCAGCAGTTTTATGAACAATGAAGGCAAAAGTGATGCCTAAGCTCGTAAGTTTTATCGGCAATGGCAACATGGCGCTTGCTATCGCGCAGGGACTTAAATCGGAATACGAGATCGAAGTCATAGGAAGGACACCCGAGAATCTGGCTAGCTTTGAAAAAGCTCTGGGAAAAACAATCAACAAACATCCACTGGATGGTTTTGACATTACTGGCAAACATATCATCTTTGCCGTGAAGCCACAGAACCTAGCTGAAGTCAGTGCCCAGCTTCAAGGTCAAGCTGCAAGCCTTTTCTCTGTCCTTGCAGGCACATCTCTTGAAAACTTAAAGAAAAGTATTAAATCTCAAAGTTACGTCAGAGCTATGCCCAATATGGCAGCATCTGTACAAAAGTCAATGACAACACTCACCGGCGACAGTTCTCTTCAGAGCGATGCTATCGAGATATTCTCACATATAGGAGCCGCCCGCTGGCTTGGTAGTGAAAAAGAGATCGATGTCGCAACAGCCCTTGCAGGGAGCGGCCCGGCATACCTCGCACTAATTGCCGAAGCACTCACAGACGGTGCCGTCAACCAGGGACTTAAACGTCCGGATGCCATGGCCATAATGCGTGGACTATTTGATGGTTTTTCTTCCTTGATCCAAGAAGAGCATCCTGCACTTTTGAAAGATTCTGTCATGAGTCCGGGAGGAACAACGGCTGCCGGATATTCCGCCTTGGAAAAAGCCGGTGTACGCGACGCTTGTATTCAAGCGATTGCAAAAGCGAACGAACGTGCCAAAGCACTTTCGTAAACCTTTGGCAAACCCATAGTTAACGAACTTCAAACGACTTCCATTAAATTAATATTTCTAATACATAACCCTTCATTTTAACATTTGTTGAAGTAATTTTGTGTTTATAATTAGATAATACGTTTCTCGCACCCAGGGTTGAGCCCTATTCGTGTGTGCAGAAAAAAAGGATGTTTTATGAAAAAACTTCTAACTCTACTGGCTCTTATGGCTATCTTTACCGGCCAGGTCTATGCAGATGGCAATGGGAATGATGACTGTACGGAAGAAGAAATCATTGAAGAACTTGATGCGACCACTCTACTGGTAACACATACTGAGACAGGTGTCATTGGGAAAAATGATGATTTTGATTTCTACAAGTTTAAGCCGGCAGGTTCAGGTACACTAACCGTTTCATATAATTCTGTCACTGCTACAAGCTTTTCTATTACCAGCGTCACGACCTGTTCTGCCAATACAAATACTTTGGTCACTAATGGCACGACTTTAAGCGATATTAACCTTACTGTTGCTGCCGGGAAAACAGTTCATATTCGAATCGATGAAGGCGCTGATGAAACTGACTACTCCTTTACCCTCATATGGAGGCCAGATGCCCTTCCCTTAGATCTCATTGACACGCCTTCAGACTGTTCAAGCACAGGAATATCTGAAGGACATCGAGACTTCTGTAGAAGAGCCAATTTTGTTACCCGAGGTGGTATGAGGACGATAGGAAACACTCTCTTGGTCCATCCAATTCTTCCACTTGATTGTAGTGCTTACGATAATGGACCTTATGACCCAAATTATGGTTCCAGTAATGCAGGTCTCCTACTTTGTCCATATGAGGACGTTGATGGCGTAGAGTCTTCTTCTGCGACACTTACACTTCCTGATCCAGCCAATAGTACTATTGAATTTGCCGGACTTTACCTGCAGTCAATCGTTGATGATGCAAGTGATGTCGATTTTTCAGATCTTAAGATTCAACATCAAAATGCTGTAGGAGCGGGAGCAGGGTTTAAAAATGTTACCGTTAACAAAGTTGATTATGCTAATGAATTCACAGACACTACTGGTAATCAATATTATAGTTATGCTGCCTTCGCAAATGTCACTTCGATCTTTCAAAACAATGGCTGGAAAGATGGTAATATCACCGTAGCCGGAGCACCGCTTTTTGAAGGTTCGATTAGTCAGCTTGGTAATTATGGAGCATGGACACTGGTGGTTATCTATTCTAATCCAAATGAAGATCTAAAAAGTTTCTCTGTATTTGACGGATGGGATATTGTTAAGGGCTATGCAGGGGATCCCGATTCCGAATTAGAGATCGGTATACAAGGCTTTTATACTCCAAAGAGTGGTGCTATTAATGCATCAGTCTCCATCTTTGTTGCAGAAGGAGACAAATATATTCCAGAGGACGAACTGACCATCATGAATGAGTCAACGAATACTGAGTATTATTTAGGTGATCAAGATTCATCTATCGATGGTGTTCCAGAAAGAAGCCCTTATGCAATCAACAATAATGGTATAGATATTCACACCTATGATGTCGGCTCATACCTAGTCAATCAACAAAGCCACGTCCGTTTTTACTTTAAAAACACCGATGTGTTTTCCGATGATGGTGATTGGACTAATGATCATGCAGATACCCACTGGCCATCTATGATTGCCTTTGAGACTGACATCTATGAACCAAAGTTCTGT
>JBFEXS010000106.1:0-6856 GCA_041562555.1 Sulfurimonadaceae bacterium | reverse complement strand
TCGCACCGATTATGCAATATGATGGGTGGGAAGATAGAGGTTGAGAGTGACCTGGGAAAAGGGAGCCTGTTCCGTTTGACGATTCCTGTTAAAGCAGATGAACAGAGACATGAATATGAGGCTTCAGATGTATATGTGCAAGCAAGCAAGCAGAAGTCCATGCATCTGCTCAAACGCTATCTTCAGGATATGGGGATGCATTTACGCAAGGCACCTTCGCCCACATATGTCAATTTTTATGAGTATAAAGATACGAAAGAAACAAGGATAAGCCCTTATATCTTGGTGTGTTCCGGATACATGGAGGAGAAACAGGTATTGATCCCCTCACTGGATGCCTTTAAGATCATGAGATGCATCAAGGGACAAAAACATGTACAGACGGAGTCTGTAAGCGGACCAAAATACAGTGGACACATATTGGTAGCTGAGGATAATAGAGCAAATCAGGTATTGATGAAGCTGATCTTGGATGAGTATGGCTGCACCTATAAGATATGTGAAAATGGCCAGGAAGCATTTGAGGCCACTAAGCATGAAAAGTATGATCTTATTCTGATGGATGAACAGATGCCGGTCTTGAACGGGATCGCTGCAGCACAAAAGATCACGGCACATGAGAATAGGCATGGAATTGAGCATACACCTATTATCTCAGTGACAGCAAATGCCTTGAAAGGTGACAAAGAACGATTTTTTGCAGCCGGGATGGACGGATATATTGCAAAACCGATAGAAAGTGATAAACTAGAAGAAATATTTAATAAGTTTATTCCAGTAAAAGGAAAGATTATGGGTCAAAATGTGGCACTTCCTGCATATGATAACTTGTCCGCTGAAGAGATGGCAGCTAAAATAGGATTGAATGCAAAACATATCCCTATATTGATTCAGAGCTTTATTGATGAGAGCGGTCCGACTCTGGGGAACCTTGAAACAGCGATCAGCAGTAATAATTTTGAGGATATCGCCAGTTACGCACATTCCATCAAGGGCTCTTCAGGGAATTTGAAATTTGATGAGATATACGAACTGGCTAAAGAGATGGAATTCTCTGCCAAAGCAAAGGAAGAGGATTTTCCATATACAGAAGCATTGGAAAGCATTAAAAAGGCAATTGCGACGATCTCTTTAGCCTAAGGGCTGCAAGGTCTTGTCCTTCTAACGGTTTTTTAAGTTGTATCCGGTTATACTATCGACCTCAAAAGCACTGAGGGTATATCTCTATACCTTGAGTGCTTCCCTTTAGACCTGTGCAATAATCTTGTCTGGCAACGTGTCAGGACGGGAACGTAGCAGCACACTGGACCTGGTTATGTGCCGCAGCCATCTGGAGGGGAGTCTTTCTCTTTTAACCACTTTCAAAAACAAATTTTCAAAATAAAGATTATTCTTTCAATCCGTAAATCGTTGTATCCGGGGTGATACAGTAGAGCTCATGTACGCCGAGGTCACGTTTTTCTTTGACAGCAGTTTCCATCCCAAGGGAATGGGCGTGTTCTTTTAGCGTATCTATAAGAAGGAGGCTCAAGGCTGTGATTTCAACGATCAAATCTCCCTTGTATCCGGCGTAAGTACGAACGTCATGAATAGGGTAATCGAGTGCAAAGCGGATCATATCTTTTCGAACATCGCTAAGATCGGATTCGGATGTTTCTAAGGCAGATACATTACGTCCTGTATCCCATGCTGATGGTGTATGGTCGATTTTTTCATCTTTTTCGGACATGATACGGTGCTCCTTTTTAACTAAGTTTATCACAAACAGTCAATATTAGTATAGCACTATAAGTATATAACTTGATGATTCGTTTTCAGGGAAGGATCGATCATCAATGAGGTTGAATAGACACCGCTTTCTACACAGTTGTGTGAAATCACCGTGACAGAACGGCTTAAGGAGACATCGGAACCTTTGGACAGGATATGGGAATAGGCCTTGTCCTGAACCTGTATGTTACGTTCATAGGAGGCAGAAGTGGTCAGTGCCTGGTCCTGGATATGCACTGTTTTGGCATATCGTGTCGGATCACTTGGGTCTTTGATCCCTATTGTGAACTTCTCTGCATTTGGCTTGCACCCCAAAGCGTAGATATCTCCGCCATAATTGACTAAAGCAGAACGTATCTTATGCTTTTTGATTATTTGCACTGCCTTGTCAACGGCATACTCTTTGACAAACCCGCCAAGATCGATTTTGGTATGGGGATTGTCAAAATAGAGTTTGTCCTTTTTCAAAGCAAAATGTTCGCATCCGACAAAGGGCAGGAGTGCTTGCTTCTTTTCTTCAAGCTCCTGAGGGGTCGTAGACTCTTGATAAAGGTTTTTGAAGGTAGCAACGGTGATATCAAAGATACCATGCGTACTATGGTAGTACTGGGTGGCACGCTGAAGCAGTGTCTTCGTCTCATGATCAAGTTCGGCACTTGTACGCCGGTTGAGTGCAGAAAGGAAGGAGTCAGGATCAAAATAGTTGTATTTTTTTTCCAGACGTTTTGCTTCGACAAGGACAGCCTTGGCTGTCTCGTCTGTGAGTTGTTTGTTCTCATGATAGAGTACAAGTTCGCAGGGTGTGTTCATCGCATTGAACTTGTAGATATACTTGTTAGAAACTATAGGTGAATCCTGCCGTAAAATAGGTCGCACTCAGACCGGTACTTTGATCATAGAGGTTTGCCCCCAGATTGACACTCAGATCATTGGTGACCTTATAGTCTACCCCTGTCTTGTAGGTAAAGGCTTCAAAACTGCTCAGACGTTCGTCACTCGAGGCCTGGACTTCATTGGTAAACGAACCGGTGTTCTTGAACTCGGAATAGAAGTCTGCTTCACTTTGACTGTAGGCACGAAGCCCCAGTTTGAAGATCCAGTCATCCCCAAGTTCATAATAGAGATTGGTATCCAGGGTATGTGAGTCAATACCCCAGTCGTCACTGTAAAAACGATAGTTGGCATGAAGACTCCATGCATCACTGAGGGCATTGGCATAATCAAAGGCCAGACCATAGGCTTCACGGGCATCAGGGCGCTGTTCTGCAACGACATCGACAAGGGCAGGGTTCCCGGCATTTACCCGTACGACATTATGATAAGGACTGTTGAGATAACCGCTTTCTGTGATGTAGAACAGGGAAGACTTCAGATAAGAGCTCGCATCGATATTCTGCAAGAAACTGACTTGTGTGTTGATCAGGTCTGCCGTCTCTTTTTGGCTGGCACCGCTGTTGGCATCAGGTTCACAGGAATAATTCTCAACACATTCACGAATCAGGATCTCATTGGCCTGATAAGCGAGACCAAAGGAGATCGCCTGATTCTTGTCCTCTCCCAACCAGTGCATATACTCTGCAGAACCTTCATAGGAGTAGAAATCACTTTCGGAAGAGTAGCTGATCCCGACGGTAAGTTCATCACGGTTTTCAAAACGTGTCGTGAGCAGGATACTTCCGGCAACACGGTTATCCTCATAATCGACATTCTCATAGGAGATATTGTTTGGATCAAGTCCGATCCCCCGTTTGTATGCGCCGGAAGCACCGGAAGCCGTATCAACGGCAGTCGGACTCGCTCCGGAGACCGCATCGGAAACAACCGACATGTTCAGGGTATAGTCTGTACCAAAGTCTTTGTTGATCGTTATGGAAGGTGCCGAGATAGAGGTACGGTTGTCACTCTCATCATATTGCATGTATTGTACGCTGACATAATCCTCTGCCTGCACGTTAGCTGCAGCGATAAGACCGGCCGCGAGTATTGATAATCTTAATTGCATCCACAACCTCCACCAGAGATTCCAGCACCGCCTTTTGAGGCTTCTTTGGAATAATAGATATGCTCTTCATATTTTTTCAGCAGGGGTGTGGGTCCTGATTCTTTCATCGTTTTTTTTGCCAGGGTCTCTTTCTCCCACGGTTTGATCTCTTTTGCACAGCCGCTGAAGAGGGCTAGGGTGGCAAGCAGACAGAGTATACTTGTCTTCATTATTGAACTCCTTTTAAAAATTCCAAGATATGTTCATCAATATCATCAACGGCTCCGGTTGTGATCTTAAGGACTTTTGCGTCTTTTATGAAGTAAAGGGTCGGCATCCCTTTTGGGTTGAATTCAGAGATGAGAAGGTTCTGAGGATCATTGACTACTCTAAAGTTAAGATCGCCGGCCTCTTGCAGTTTCTTTTGAAAGGCGATACCTTTTTGTACGTTTTTATCGGCATCAACACCGACAAACTCTACCTTTGTCTCATCCGTTTGCGTTTTGGCTCTGGAGATCAGAGGGATCTCTTTTTGACACGATCCGCACCAAGATGCAAAAAAATCGACTACATATACTTTGTCCTGATCCAGGCTAAGGTGTTCGAGAACACTGTTATCTAGGGTGTCTCCCTCTTCATAACTGAAGAGGAATGGAACAGCCAGAAGGATAAATAAAAGGGCTTTCATTAGGGTTCCTTTGGAAATAAAAGTACATTATAACACCCGAAAATGAAGAAATTATGAAGATGGAAAAGTTTGTAATAATCAAGTATGTTACAAATGTTCTCATAGATTCCACAAATATTCCACATATTGATAGCTACAATATGTTTGTCATCGAAAGTAATCAAAAGTTATTTTATTTTGTTACAATAGACGCGTACTCTTATTAGTAATTCTTATGGGTACCTTTGAGAGCATTGAAGGCTTTTAGAGGTTTCCATATTGATATAGCTGTTTTGATGTGAGAACAATATATCTGTTACTGGTATGGAGAATCACAATATACTAAAAGGATAGACAATGGCAAATAAGGCAAAGTTAGCGACACTGATCTTGGGTGCATCATTAATGACGGCTGCAGGTACGACAGCAGCATTTGCAGAGGGTAAATGTGGTGCCGGGAAATGCGGTGGTGAGAAAAAAACTGAAAAAGCCGGAAAATGCGGTGGTGAACAACAAGCTGAAAAATCCGGAAAATGCGGTGGTGAGCAAAAAGCTGAAAAAGCCGGGAAATGCGGCGGTGAGAAGAAAGCTGACAAAGCCGGAAAATGTGGTGCAGCTAAATGCGGTGGCGGAAAATAAGTCTCTGACATGAATGTGCTGAAAGATATCCAGGGATGCGGGATCGGTTTACGCAGTGAACACATCCTGGATATCATTCCCTCTGGATTCTCTCCTGACTGGATAGAGATCACGCCTGAGAACTGGATACATATGCCCTATCGGTACAGGGATGCATTTGAGGAAGTCCTTTCAAAATTTCCCGTGATGACCCATGGTCTTTCACTCTCTATCGGTTCACCCGAACCGTTGGACAGGGGATTTTTGAAAGAGCTTAAAGCATTTCTCGATAGATATAATATCGAGCACTATTCCGAACATCTCTCCTACTCTTCGTTCGAAGGAGGGCAGACCTATGAACTGCTTCCTCTGCCTTTGACAAAAAAGATGATCACCCATGTCAGTGACAGGGTCAAAGAGGTACAGGACTTTTTGGGACGAAATGTGATCCTTGAGAATGCCACCTATTATGATATCCCTTATGCACAGATGGAAGAACTGGATTTTATCAATGAGGTGATGCATAAAAGCGGGGCCAAGCTCTTGCTGGATGTAAACAATGTCTTTGTAAACGGACGCAATCATAATTTTGACGCGCAGGAGTATATCCAGAACCTGTCGCTGGATGATGTGGCTTATATACATGTCGCAGGGCATACCTATTATGCAGAAGACGATATCATCATCGATACGCATGGTGCCGATGTGTGCAATTCGGTATGGGAGCTCTTAGGCTTTACACTTGAGCGCATCGAGGTCCCTGTCATGATCGAAAGAGATAATGATATTCCCCCATTGGATGATCTCAGACGTGAATATTCCCTCATGCAGAAGATCGTAGCGGCACACTCTCCCCGGGAGAAAGCCTATGCTTGAGCAAGAGGTACAAAGAGAGTATATCTCTCAAATATCCAACAGGTCTGAGATCCCGCATCCCGAAGACAATCCTGTACGTATCTACCGGGAATTGGTACATTACCGTTTTTATGAGGTCATCTATAATGCCATGCCGAAGTTTTGTGATCATCTGGGCGATCAGAGGTTGGATGCATTGATCTTTGACTTTATCCGCTCAAAACCGGCCAGCCCCTATATCTGGAAAGCCCCTGGGGAGTTTCGGGAGTTCTTGATTCACAGCGCAAAGGTGGACGACATCCCCTTTGCGGCAGATCTGATGTGGTTTGAGAGTGTCGAGGTCGATCTTCTCATGGGACAATATGAAAAGCCTGCAGAAGTATTTTTTGACTGGAGCAAGCCATTCAAACCTTCGGATAGTATGCGTATGAAAGAGCTTCATTTCGCTGTAAACCGGGATGAATATGATTATCGTGAGACGCATCCTCTGCTGATGTATTATCAGTTTGATGAACATAGCGTCTATTTCCAGGAGATCACACCCTTTATGATGGAGTATTTGACGTATTTGAGAGATATGCTTCCTCTCGAGGCCCTGGAAGAGATCTGCAGGGTCTATGGACTTGAAGAGAGGGATGAGGTGCAAGCGCTTTTACAGGGAGCCTTGGAAGAGTTTACGGCACAAAAGATCATTAAACCGAAATAGGAGTATAGGATGAGTTTTCAAAAAGTATATGAGAAAGGTACGTCGTTTTTCCAGCGTATCGAAGATATCCCGTTATTGTTGATACGCATTATCCTTGCCTACACTTTTTACGGTCCCGGGATGACAAAAATATCGGCGATAGGCGATACGGCGAACTATTTTGACTATCTTGGTATCCCGTTTCCGCTGTTGAATGCCTATCTGGCTGCCGGTACGGAGCTTATCGGAGCCATTCTTCTGACATTGGGGCTTTTGACAC
>JBFEXS010000105.1:0-6994 GCA_041562555.1 Sulfurimonadaceae bacterium | reverse complement strand
GTAGGTAAAAACAAGAAAAAACCAAACAGACTGCAATGGCTGGTCTATAAGTTTTTAGTGAAAGAGGGGTACTTCCTCGATCTGTTCACTAAGTATCTCAACGTGTTTAGAAGGAAATAAGTATGCTGTCCAATATTATACTTTTGATCTTATCCGCCGGTATACCCTATTATCTTGTTTTTGAAAAGATGAGTAAGTTTAAGAGCAAATACATCTTTATCTTTAGTGCCCTGCTGCTGCTAAGTGCAATCAGTATCTCACTCTTTATGCCACACTATATCTCTGATGAGCGGGCAATGCTTTTAGTGAGTATTTCCCTGGTAAGTGCATTGATATCTGTATACAAGGCAACCAAAACGACGAATTTCTACAAATTGGGATATTACCTGATCTTTGTCAATGCGCCTTTCTTCTTTCTGTTAAAAGACCAAGCATCTTTATACAGTCTTGCACTGCTTGTATCCTTGAGCGGTCTGTTTTTTGTCGGACGGTATTATGAAAAACATTACGGTAGTGCCAACTATCACCATATCACAGGTGTAACCCTGATCACTCCATGTATCGGTACCTACTTGACGATCTACCTGATCGCCCTGGCACTCTACCCTCCGCTTCCAAACTCGATCTATTTCCTGAGTTACCTTTTCCAAAGTGAGCCAAACACACTTTGGTATATCGCTGTTACCCTGCTCTTTTTCAGTAACTTTTTTCTTGCGATGCGGGTCATGCGTACAACCCTATTTGGCAGGGCAAATCCAAAAATCCACTATGTCCATATGAATTATAGAGAGAAGTTCTTTCATTCACTGATTGTAGTATTGCTTCTTGCACTGAGTATTTATGGACTTAAGGAGACACTTCTATGAGTATTATAGAAAACCTAAATGCTGTTAAGGGCACTGTCCCTCACTACTGGCCTATCGGTTCATTTATTCACCACAATCCACTCAAAGGTTTTGAAAGCCTGCATTTCAAAGATGCCTTGAGCAAAGCACAAAGTATTTTCGGTGGGAAAGTCTACATGGATTCCTCCTACTTCATGGATCTCTACCAGGAAGGTAAGATCGATGACAGTATCCTGGAAAGTAATATCAAAACGATTCTTGAAGAGAAAGAGTTTGATATCCCTCTTTCTTTTGCAAAGACATACTTGATGGAAGTGAGTCCTAAATGGAACAGCCTTCGAATTAAGTTCTTATATAAAAAAGAGAAGATCGATGATGCTCTTTTCGCCTATCTGAAAGAGAAGTCGAACTTTGATGATGAGGAAGCGTGGCTGGCACAACTGACAAAGCATATGACACTCTATGAGATCAATGATGCCCTCTTTGGCACCAATAAAAAAGAGGAAATCGAGAAAGAGATCATCGAGTTTATCTCACGCTTTTTAGATGAGGACCAGACAACACTAAACATGCCTGATAGAGATGCGGGGATGTTTGAAACCTTCAAGTTCTATGAGAAACTTAATTATGACAAAGACGCCCAAAGCTTTGTCGAAGAAACCTTCGACAAACTCTGTGTTGAAGATGCCGAAGCGTACTTTTTGACCCACTTGCTCAAACTGCACGGATGGGCTGGGTTTATCAAATACCGTTCTGAAGATCCGGACTATTTTTCGCAACAACAATACCCGTCAGCTCTCATTGACTATATGGCCATTCGTCTTTATTATGAACTAAAGAGTCTGAAAAAAAGCAAATTGAGTAACTTTACGTTCTTTAAAGAGTATGCCAAAGAGAATCTAAGCGATGTCATCTTACAGTTCTTAAAACATAAAAACATGCTTTTTGGCCCGGCACTGGATGCTATTGAAGAGAATGAAGAGACGCGTAAGATCCTGAATGATCACATTACCAATGAATTAAACCTCGACGCACTTCAGATCCAACATTCAAGTGATGTGCTTCAAAGTGATTTTGCACTGACTGAATTGGCTTCGCTCATTGAAAAGTTGAAGGAGCAAGAAGGCTATATCTGGCTCAAGTCACTTGAAGATACCTATATTGCACAGTATGTTGATAAAATCATCGATAACCCCTCACAAGAGGATGAACAACCTATCGCATCTGCGACCTTTTGTCTGGATGTCCGCTCCGAAGTCATCCGTCGCTCTATTGAGGGCAAAGGTGCCTACAAGACCTACGGTGCCGGTGGGTTCTTAGGTATTCCTATTGCTTTTGTCGAGTTCGATAAAGCCCATGAGCAGTTCTTGGCTCCGGCCATTGTCAAACCTCAGAATGTAGTGTTTGAAATACCGACAGAGTCTTATGAGGAGTACAGTTCAAAAAAGGGATTGAACAAGACAACAAAAAAAGTCTTAAGTGACCTTAAGAACAATCCGTATACTCCCTATATCATGGTTGAGGCAATTGGCTGGATCTTCGGTATCAACCTCTTTGGAAAGACATTCTTACCGCAAAAGACAAACAAGTTCTTGTCAAAGTTCAAGCCGAAGAAACCTAAGACACGATATACACTGGACAAACTGACTCCGGAGGAAATTGAGTTTTATGTCAAAAAGCTTCATACGAAGATCATACGTAATGTCCTGACTGAGAACGCACGTAGAGAATACTCCGATCAGGAGATTGAAGCGATCAGAACCCATCTTGTCTTGGGTAAAGGACTGACATTAGATATCAATGATGAGCATATTCTTAAGTTGAAAACTGTGCATCAAATCACACCGGAAGATTATGAGTACCAAAAAACCAAACTTGCTATGGTCGGTTTTACACTCGAGGAAAAAGTCAAGTACCTAAACAACTATCTGACCATGATCGGCCAGGTAGACAATTTCCCTGAATTTGTTGTAATCATCGGGCACGGCAGTATCTCCGACAACAATCCCTTTGAGTCTGCTCTGGATTGTGGAGCCTGCGGAGGGAATATCTCACTTCCTAATACACGGGCTTTATGTATGATCGCTAATAACAAAGAAGTACGTGAAGCGATGAAAAAAGACAAAGGTATTGAGATACCTGCCAAAACCAGGTTTATGCCGGCAATTCATATCACGACTACGGATGAGATCCAGTTCCATGATATGGATATATTAAGTAGTGAAGAGTTGAGTAAATATAAAAAAGTGATGGATGACTTCAACCAGGCATCTGCTTTATCACGACAAGAGCGTAAAGAAGTGCTGCCGTATACCCACACGGAGAATGATATCATGCAAAAGGCAATGGACTGGTCTGAACCAAGACCGGAATGGGGTCTTGCCGGAAACATGGGTGTATATGCTGGGCCAAGGAACTCCGTCAAGCATCTGCCTTTGAACAACCGTTTCTTCCTGCACTCCTATGACTGGACAGTAGACAATGATGATGCAGAGATCTTGACACGTATCTTTGATGGACCGTTAATCGTTGGAGAATGGATCAACCTTGAGCACTACTTCTCAACCGTTGATAATGGTATCTATGGAGCAGGTTCAAAGGTCTATCATAATGTTGTCGGAAAGATCGGTGTCTACAATGGAAATTACAGTGACCTCAAGATCGGTCTTCCTACCCAATCAGTACTTTTAGAAGGAAAAGCCTACCATGAACCGGTAAGACTTCTTAGTTTTGTTGAGGCACCATTGGAAAAAGTCGGTAAGGCAGTTGAAAACTCTATCGCGAAAGAGTTTATCCTCAATGAATGGATCCGCCCCGTTATCATCGATAAAGAAGCGAAGAAAGTCTATGCCTATGAAGCCGGTGACTTTAAAGTCATCAAAGAGTTCGCTTAAGGCTTCTTTAGCCTTGGTGATATAATTTTTTTCACCATCTCTCTTAAGCACGAAGTGCTATAATTCCACTTAAGTATAAACAAGGAACACACTATGTATACAATTACAATTGAAAACGAGTGCGGTTGTTTCAAGAAAAGTGGTCTAGAAAACAACATGACTTTTGAAACACGTGAAGATGCTCACATGAAGGCAAAGATCATTGAATGCCGTATGAATCAGGAGTTTTGTCTTAAGCACTATTTCACAGCAGTTGACAAGGGAGACACTATCCTTATCACAAGTATGGTAAGACCGGATTATGAAGATGAAGATGCAGATGATGTAAAACAACTGATCGCAAATTCAGGTGTCAAAATCGGTTTTGATGAGAAAGAGTCTACACCAAACGGCTAAGACCTTCCCCAAAAACTACTTACCTTCCACTGTATCCCCTGTTACAGTGGTCTTCCATACCTCAAAATAAATAAACATTTATAAAAGACAACTACTTTTTTCAATAGGATTCATATTTTAACTTGGGTGCTATAATTCCGCAATTTAATGATACAAGGGTCAAGTAATGAATACCGTAGAAGTAGAGTTTGAATGTGGATGCTTTAAACGCAGCGAATATGAAGCAAAGAAGACATTTGACAACCAGCGTGATGCTTACAACTATGCCAATATCCTGGTGGAACTGATGAATGAAGAGTTTTGTACCAAACACCTCTTTGTCTCTCAACAGACCATAGAAGACAACTTTGTCATCTGTACCTATGACAATCCTAATGCAGGAAGTTCATGTGGCACAGGTGCAAGTGCCAGTGCGAGTTCTTGCAGCACAGGCAGTTGCGGCCCGTGCGGTTGTTAACACCTCTCTAATCTTTACAGGGAACTAATGGAGAGATCTCTTGGTTCCTTACACTATCACACCTCTTGAAACCACAACACTTAAAAAAACCTATATTTTTCCTTAAACATACCTGTATTAAAGCCATAGTTATAGATTGAAATGGTAGAATTCCGCAATCAAATCAAAAGGATTGTAATGCAAGTTACAGTAGAAAAAGTAGACGATATCAACTATATTCTCAGAGGAACTGTAGAAACAAGTGTTATCGATGCTAAAGCACAAGAATTAAGAGACAAAGCAGTCAACGATGGCATGGAAGTAATCGGTGAGGCAGCTGAAAGATTTGAGCAAGAAGCAGCAGGTCAAGTCTTTAATGAGTTTATCAATAAAGGAATTGAAGAAGCTAAAATCGCAGTCGACACCCTTCTCGGTCAGCCGGGACTGAAAAAATATGAAAAACGCGATAATAATGTTTTCTTTGAGGTAGACCTTGCAACAAGTCCGACCGTTAACACCGATGTTGACTATTCGGACATCATCCCGAGTTATACGAAACCTAAGGCTGATGCAGTCGCTATCGAAGCTAAACTGCAAGAGTTCTGTATCAAACAAGCACCATTTTCTGCAATTGACGCCCCTAAAGCAGTTGAGAATGGCGATGTAGCCGTGATCGATTTCAAAGGGTTTATTGACGGTGAAGCATTCGAAGGCGGTAGTGCAGAGAACTTTAAACTGAAAGTGGGATCAAATCAGTTCATTCCTGGTTTTGAAGAACAGCTTATCGGTATGGAATACGGTGAAGAGCGTACAATCACTGTTAACTTCCCGGATAACTACAGTGCTGCAGACCTTGCAGGCAAAGAGAGCAAGTTTGAGATAAAACTTCATGAGATTCAGGAGCAAAAACCTGTGACACCGGATGATGCCTTCGCCCAATCGATCTTGAGCGATACAAATGCGACCCTTGATACGCTGAAAGAGAAGTTCTCTGATCAGATCGTATCGGAAGAACTCTCAGCATATTATAATGCCGAGCTCAAGCCTAAACTTATTCAAGGGCTTCTATCAAAATTCGAGTTCACCCTTCCTAACAATATCGTTGAGCAAGAGATCGATGCGAAAATACGTGAGAAAATCCAGACACTCAGTCCGGCTGAGCAAAAAGAGCATATGGAAGATAAAGAGAAGTTTCTTGCAATGCGTGATTCTGTACGACAAGAGGCAAGAGATGGTATCAAGATCGCGCTGATCGTCGAAGCCCTGGCTAAAAAAGAAGGTGTAGAAGTTGACGAGCAGGAAGTTATCGCAGCATTGACACACCAGGCGATGATGACGGGTCAGGATGCACAGGCAGTCGTTAAATATTATCGTGATAACAATATGATGACTTCTGCAAAACTGGGTCTGACAGAAGACAAACTCTTCGGTAAGATACTCGGTTTTGATAAATAATCATTTATGCAACCTATAGACGATTCGATCGTAAAAAAAATATGGGACTGGGCTGATGCCAATCAGGTCCCGGACCTCACATGGATCGAACACGACTCTTACCTTGCAGGCGGATATTATAAAGGACTGCCTAGAGACAAAGAGTCCCTTCTTGATCTGACTACCTTGAACTTTCTTGGTTACCAACTCACTGAGCTGCCCCCAGAGATATGTTTTCTGACGCAATTGGAAAAGCTATATCTCTCAGGCAATAAACTCACCACTTTACCAGTTGAGATAGCGCAACTAAAATCTCTGAAAGAACTTTATATCCCCGGGAATCATCTTGAAAGTATTCCAAAGGAGATAGGAGCCTTGCAGGACCTGGAAATCCTTGTGCTCCAGGAGAATCGGCTGACATCACTTCCCGACGAGATCACTGCGCTAACTAAACTCAGGATCCTGGAACTGGGTGGCAATCAACTGAGCGAACTCCCAGACCGTATAAACGATCTGCACCACCTGAACAAACTCACATTATGGAAAAATAGTTTCACAAAACTACCTAAAAACTTGGACAAGCTTTCCAAATTACAGGAACTTGATCTATACTACAATAAACTTGAACTTGCAGAAGACGATTTAAAGGCCTTAGAAGCACTTTTACAAGCTGATTGCGATATCGGTATATAAAAGTACTAAAAAGCTTTTAATAAGGCTTATAATGCCGTGAAAACGATATTGTGATCTGGATCAAATTATGATTAAAATGTTATGAGGATTTAAGTGGAGTTAGAAAGATTTGCCACCCGAAGGTGACAAACAGTGTGAAAGATTAAACTTCTTTAGCTTCTGCCATTTCCATTGTAATACAGTCACGGTTTAGAAGGTCAGAACATACGTATACACATAATGCACATCCTTTACAACGATCTTCATCAACCCAAGATGTGTTACGTTCTTTATCGAACATTAGCGTATTCGCCTCT
>JBFEXS010000104.1:0-7096 GCA_041562555.1 Sulfurimonadaceae bacterium | reverse complement strand
TATTATAGAACTTTCTGCAAGAAAAATTTTCACTTTATCTTTTCCGAAATTTATCACAAACAAGTTAAAAGAAAGCTTTCTGTGTGTATAATTTCGTAACACCTGTTACAAATAGGAGCATTTTTGTCCGATTTAACGCTTATTTTGCTTGCTGCTGGGAATTCTACGCGTTTTGGAATTCCTGTAAAAAAACAGTGGCTTCGTGTAGGTCATCAACCTCTGTGGCATTTTGTTACAAATGAGTTTGAAGATTTGAATCTTTTTTCAAAGATAATTATCACTGCACACCAAGATGAAGTCGAATATATGCGTTCGTTTTGCGAACATACTATTGTAGAAGGAGCCCAAACACGTCAGGCATCACTCCAGAATGCGCTGAAGTATGTTGACACTCCCTATGTGATGGTAAGCGATGTCGCAAGAGCCTGTCCACCCAAGGCACTGATCCAAAGACTGATCGATGCTAAAGATAGTGCGGATTGTATTATCCCTGTACTGAACATGGTCGATACGATCACCTATGAGGGCGACAATATAGACAGAGACAAGCTCAAAAGGGTTCAGACCCCGCAGCTATCAAAAAGCGAGATCTTAAAAAATGCACTTAATACAACAGTGGAGTTTACAGATGAAAGCAGTGCTATCATCGCATATGGTGGAACAAGGAAAGAAGTAGAAGGAGATGAGCAAGCGCTTAAACTTACCCGTTTATCGGATATGGCTAAGATCCCTTGTCTTCACTCTCCTTCAACGGACACTCTTGTTGGAAATGGTTTTGACGTACACGCTTTTGAAGAGGGAAAGAAGATGTTCCTTGCCGGAGTTGAGATCGATTCAAACTTTGGTTTCAAAGCGCACAGTGACGGTGATGTGGCTATCCATTCACTTATCGATGCACTTTTAGGTGCTGCAGGTATGGGAGATATCGGCACGCTCTTCCCTGACAGTGATGATGCCTATAAGGACATCGATTCGAAACTGCTCTTACAAGAGTGTGTCAAGCGTCTCCATCATTGTGGCTTTGTCATCGTTAATGTTGATATCACCATCATTGCTCAAACGCCGAGACTCAGTGAGTATAAGACCAAAATGCGTCAAACACTCTCTAAGATCATGGGTATTGAGCCGTTTTTATGTAATATAAAAGCGACAACAACAGAAAAACTCGGCTTTACTGGCCGAAAAGAAGGCGTTGCCGTACAAAGCAGCGCAAGCTTGAAATATCTAGACTGGACTAATTTATGAAAATTTTAATTATTGAAAATGAAATCTATCTCGCACAAAGTATTGCTGCAAAACTAAGCGATCTTGGACATGTCTGTGACCTTGCATCAACAACAAAAGATGCCTTGCGTAATGAGCCTTATGATGTTGTCTTGTTATCTACGAATATATCAGGACAAGACTTCTATCCTGTGATTGATGCCTATAAAGATGCCGTTGTCATCCTCATGATCTCCTACGTAAGTAATGATACTGTTTCTAAACCTCTCAAAGCGGGTGCGAAGGATTATATCCTCAAGCCTTTCATGATTGAAGAGCTTATCCGAAAAATCGATCACTTCCAGGACTATGAACAGCTTAAACGTCAAAACGCAACCTATCAACGTTACATCGAACACTCATTTGCATCGGTCAATGTTGAATGTGATTTTGAAAAAGCGGATCTACCGATCTTTGTCTTCTCAAACTACCAAAAATATGCAGATGCCTTTGCCTTTAAACTCCTAAACCGTTGCAACTCACCACTGCATTTCATCTCATTGGCTTCATTGCGTACTTTGGATGACATTGCCAACCTTAATCCTGAACGTTTGACCTATATCACGGATTTCCAGGCATTAAAGAAAACCGACAAAAAACCTTTCTTGGATCTCATCGAAGGTAAGAGTGTCATTGTATCAAGCACAGACATCATTGAAGAGGTCCCGTACAAGACAGTTGAGATGAAAAGTGACAATAAGGTGATTGAACAAGGTGATATTCTCCCAATCGAAGACTATGTCAAATATATTGTGTTAAATTATCAGCACAAATTTCCTGACACCGAGTTATCAAAGAAACTTGGTATCTCGCGGAAAAGCCTATGGGAGAAAAGAAAAAAATATGGAATCATCAAGAAAAAATAGAGAACTGCACCTTGATCAAGAAGCAGCTTCTGCGCTCAGTCTAGTCAAAGCAGGACTCCTCTCTCCCGTTACTTCTTTAATGAATAAGTCTGAAACCATGGAGGTCCTTAAGACAGGACTTGTCAATGGTAAGACTTTCCCCTTTCCATTCATACTATCCCCCAGTGGAAAGACAAATGCAGAGGTGCTATCAACAGCACAAAAGGGCGAACGTCTTGAGCTGGTCGTTGATAAAAAGATAGTCGGTCATATCATTGTGGATGAGATCTTCGATATCAATCCCCGTGAACGCGTGCGCCAGATATATGGAACAGATGACCTTTCGCATCCGGGCGTTAAAAACACCTATGACCGTTTGGGGAAACTTGCCCTGAGTGGACAATATGAGATCGAGCATCACGACTTAGAAGAGAGCAAACGTCTTATCGAAGAGGCGAAAAGCCGTATTGGTGCACAGCATACTACGGCTATCATGATGGCGGCAAACCCTCTTCACAGAGCCCATGAGCGTCTTGTCCGGCAGACGCTTGACAAAACAGACCTCATCGTTATTTTCTTACTCAAACCCTATAACGACAAGAACCTCGCTTACGAGACCCGTTTCAAAACATTGGATTATTTCATCACCAATTATTTTCCGAAAAACCGCGTGGTCGTCATCCCTTTGGAAAGTTCTTACGTCTTCGCGGGATATAATGAAGTTTTAATTGATGCCATTGTCGCAAAGAACTACGGCTGTAACGGTCTGACAATAGGGCAAAACCATGCAGGTGTAGGGATGTATTATGATCAGAACACCCACAAATCCATTGTCGATAAACTTGTCGGAACCGATATAGATATTGATATTGCAGCGGAATATGTTTACTGTAATGAATGTAAGACCCTTGTCTCTACAAACACCTGCCCTCACGGTCAGCATCATCATATCTCTTATCACTCCGAGTCTATCTTGGAGTTGCTGAAAATTGGCCTGCTTCCGCCTGCCGTATTGATGCGTAAGGAGATCTCCGCACTGATACTGGCCACCCTTTTCCCGGATCGTTTCAAAAACCTGGAAAAGCTCTATTATGACATCCTGCCAATCACAGGACTACTCGAAGAGCATAACGAACAAGATTTTTATATTGAGCTGATGAAGCTCTATCAGACAACATCATTAACATAGGACAAATATGAATTGGTTTTTACTCACCGTGGGATACAGCGGTATGTCACCCAAGGCACCCGGTACTGTAGGTTCAGCAGTCTCACTGCTATTGGGAATTTTGATCTTAACCTATTTTGACACCACAACGCTTTTTCTGGGTGCACTCTTGGCAACAGTCGCAGGGTATAAACTTGTCAATGATTATGAGGCCAAAGGCGGGATACACGATAACAAACATATCGTCATCGACGAACTCGCAGGAATGTGGATCAGTATGTCTATTGCTATCGTACCGGTGACACATATCCCTATGCAGGCGTATACAGATACCCTATCACATTGGACCCTTTGGTTGGCCCTTGCACTTAGTTTTGCTTTTTTCCGTTATTTTGATATTGCAAAACCCTCTATAATCGGTCGTCTGGACAGAGAGGCCAAAGGCGGTATCGGTGTGATGGGAGACGATGTTATTGCAGGAATCGCAGCAGGTATACTTACCGCCCTTGTCATGAAGATCATTTTCACCTATTTGGGAACGGTTTAATGGCGCGTCGACGCTCCCATAGCAACTCCAAGCAGAATCCGAACTCCAATTCGGCCAAGGCCCGTAATCAACATAAACAAGGGAAGCCTAAATCTTCTGATTCGGTAGAGATTTATACGGCTTCATTCTGCCCTCACTGTCAAGATGCCAAGATGTACATGAAGATCAATAAGATCAAGTTCACAGAGTATAATCTTGAAAAAAGCAAAGGTGCAGAAAAAAAGTTCCTGGCCATGGGTGGAAAGAAGATCCCCCTGCTCGTCGTCAAAGGCAAGATACTCCGTTCCTGGAACCAGGAAGCTTTTGAAAAGGCCTATAGAAGCTAAACTCTACGTCTTCGGTGTAAACGACGTCGTCTACTTCTTCGTAGCATTACGCTTTGCACTCTTCTTTGTTGCAGATGCATTACTTTTAGCAGAACTCTTTTTAGCCGGTTTTGCCAAAGGTTTTTTCACAAGCTTTTTAAGCGGTTTAACCAACTTCTTTTCAACGATATCTTTGTTGACTCCCTTCTTCTCAAGTGCATCCAGACGCAATTCAAAGGATTCGATCAATGCTTTCATCGTTCGCAGACTCTTGTTTATCTCCTCACTGCGATTTATCATGAAGTTATCTACACGTACTTCATAGCCTTTCTCACCTTTTCTGGCCGCGACTAATCCCTCTTTGATCATTTTGTATACTGTCTTATCGCTCTTATTGATTAAACTCGCATAGTTTTTGACACTCACATACTTAAACTGGCTCTTTTTTGACATTGGTTCTCCTTTGTTCCTGCCAAATATGATAAAAAAGAATAACTACCATGTGATTACAATATAGACACATTTTCACCACATTTTACCCCTATACTCTCACCATCAAGAAAATCCGGATTAAAGGAATTCAAATGCAAAGTATCTATCTTATCGATCATAAGGGCAGGTTTCGAGGTTCTTTTCTCAGCATTCGTGACGCAAAAAATTTTGCGCACCATGAGCATATCAACAACTACTACTTAAAGCGTATGCCACGTAAAAGTGCCTAAGTACAAAAATCATATGTGAGACTCCCCCTTCCACTTTGAGCGTCTCACATTCGCCCCTCTACTCTTAAGCTATACCTGTTAAAATATCTCAATCAACACAGGGGTCTTCATGGCATATTTTTTAACTATCGATGCAGGAACGGGAAGCGGCAGAGCTATCATATTCAATACCAGGGGAGAACAAATTTCTATCTCCCAACAAGAGTGGACTCATCTCAGTGAAGAAGGAGTGCCTAACTCCATGGGATTCGATACCAAGACCAACTGGATGATCATTTCCAAATGCATTCAAGAAGCCATAGCAAAGGCGAACATACAAGCGACAGAGATCAAGGCCGTTACCGCGACAAGTATGCGCGAGGGCATCATCCTCTATGACAAAGATAAGAATGAACTTTTTGGTATGGCCAACGTCGATGCCCGTGCAGACAAAGAGGTCGCCTACATCAATCATACATATCCCCATCTGGAAAAAGAGTTTTATGCTATCAGCGGGCAGACTTTTGCGCTAGGAGCCCTGCCCCGTCTTATGTGGATAAAAGAGAACAAGCCCGATATCTATGAGAAAACAAGCAATATTTCCATGATCAGCGACTGGGTCCTCGCTAAACTCAGTAATGTCATCGCTGTCGATCCTTCTAATGCCGGGACGACAGGGATCTTCTCCCTTAACACCCGTCAATGGGACAGGGATATGGCAGGTAAACTTGATATTAAATCGGATATATTCCCCCCGGTCCATGAAACAGGTACACAGATCGGGGAGGTGACATCCGAAGCATCCAGCCAGACCGGCCTTGCCAAAGGGACACCTGTCATCATGGGGGGAGGAGATGTGCAGCTTGGTACAGCCGGGTTGGGTGTGGTCGAGCCAAATCAGGTCGCTATCCTGGGCGGTACCTTTTGGCAGCAGCTTGTCAATATGGACACAGCCCTCGTTCACCCTGATATGGACATCCGTATCAATCCGCATGTCATACAGGGACTTTCCCAGGCAGAAGGTATAAGCTTTTTTTCCGGGATGGTCATGCGCTGGTTCAGAGACAACTTTTGCCACGAAGAAGTCATCAGTGCGAAAGAGGCGAATATCGACCCCTATAGCCTGCTTGAAGCCGAAGCTTCTCTAGTCCCGCCAGGTTCTCACGGTATTTTGCCTATCTTCTCCGATGTGATGAAATACGGGAAATGGTATCACGCGGCTCCCTCATTTTTAAACCTCAATATCCATAGGGATGATGCCAAAGCAGCGATGTTCCGCTCTCTTGAAGAGAATGCCGCTGTCGTCTCGATGCTCAACCTGGAATCCATCTTTGAGTTTACCGGAGTAGAGACAGACAGTATCACCTTTGCCGGTGGAGCATCCAAAGGTGCCTTGTGGTCACAAATATTAGCGGATGTCACCCAAAAAGAGATCAAGATCCCCCGTGTCAATGAAGCGACGGCACTCGGCGGTGCCTTTGCCTGTGGTGTCGCCACGGGGGAATATGACTCTATTTCCCAGGCATCCAAAGCCTTTATCCAATGGGAAAAAACCTATACACCGGATCCTGAGCATGCCCTACTCTATCAGGATGTAGCAGCCAAGTGGAAAGAGGCGTATGCCTCCTCGTTACAACTCGTGGATAATAAGATCACATCTTCGATGTGGAAGGCACCGGGACTATAGTAATTTTGATATAATCCCTGCAAAGATATAAACAAAAAAAAGGAAAATCATGACCATTACCAAACGTGTCACCTTTATCGCCAAACCCGATGGCATTGACAAGATGAAAGAGCTGCTATCTGCTATGGTAGCACCCTCTAAAGCCGAAGACGGGTGTCTGTTTTATGAGATCGTCCAGTACAAGGACAAACCGGAGAAGTTCATGGCAATAGAGACATGGCGGGACGAAGCGGCACTGGACGGACACAAAGCATCGGCACACTATGCAGTCTATAAATCTTCGTATGAGCCTTACTGTGCTGAAAAGTATACGGACGAGTTAGAAGTCCTAGGATAAGTCGTTTATATAGATATTATCAATACGTAAACACAATGTTTGATAACGCAAAAAAGTTCGATATCAGAACTAAGTGTTAGATATTAAATAGTTATGTGACAGAAAGGGAATTGGATAAGGCAATGAAATTAAATGGACTGACTCTATTGTATGAGAATAAGGAAGCCATATTGGCAGTAGCAGTCTTGTCTATTGTATTTTTTATTTTTTGGAACAAAAAATATGGTGAAAAAGACAGCGTTC
>JBFEXS010000103.1:0-7254 GCA_041562555.1 Sulfurimonadaceae bacterium | reverse complement strand
CATTTTCGAACTCAACCATCTCACCAGCCATTACATTTTTAAGACCGTGTACCTTAGCAATACCATCTGCAATTGAGATGATTTTACCAGTTTCATTAATATCAACGTTTAGTTCAAAGTTATCAATACGTTCTTTGATAATCGATGAAATTTCGTCTGCTTGTATTTTTGCTACCACTATGTTTCTCCTTTCTAAGGTTAGATTGCTTTAAGAATATGATCTATCAGGCTTGAATTAATTCTCTCTTTAGAGAAATTAAGTTCGATACCAAGATCTTCCACTTCAACTTTAATACCGTCAAAATCAGTTTTAACAAACTCTAAAGTAACGTTTGCATCCACTTTTTTGCCCAAACCATTGCTTAATGACTCAACCGTTTTCGCATCCATGTCTGTATCCGAAAAGATTTTCCCTGTATAAGCATTGTTCGCCGCTGCCATCTCTTTGGAGATTTGACTTGCGATCTCAGGAATGATTTCAAAACGATTTTTTTCAGCCAAAAGTTTGATCAGGTTATTGATCTTTTCACTTTTTGCTTTTTCAACTGCTGCCAAGAGAATCTCTGCTTTTGCTTGTGCATTTACCATCGGTGCAGAGATAAAATCAACAAAAGACTCACTTTCAAATTGCCCTGAAAGTGCATCAAAGATCGCAGACATTGCTGCCATATTTTCTGCACTCTCTCCATCAAGAAGCGCTTTTACATAACGCTTTGCTACTAAAGCTGCCATTTATGCCACCTTCTTCAAGATGATGTCTGCAAATGCATCTTTGTCAAGAACTGAAGCGTCTTGAGTCAATGCATCTGAAAGAACTTCTTCAACAAGAGTACGAACCATTTGACGCTTTTCAAGCTCCATGATGTCGTTTTGTTGTCTTTCAAGATTACTCAAATCAAATTCAAGCTGTGCTGCCATCTTCTCATTAATAATCACATTCTCTTTTTTACAGCTGCTCATAATCTCTTCTGCAAGTCTTTTTGCATCATCGATTTTCGCAAGTGCCGCTTCTTTTGCTGCTTTAGACTCTTTAAGACGATCTTGAACTTTTTCAAGTTCAGATGCAATCCCCTGAGTACGACCTGTAAAGTATCCTTTAATAGGTTCAGCAATAAGGTAGTAAACAATACCAGCAAAGATCAAGAAGTTGACTGTTCTCTGAACGATGTCAGTTTCAACCTCTGCTACCTCTGCATGCTCTGATGCAAACGTTACCGCTGCGATCATTGCCATTATAAATATATGTTTCATACGTTCAGATCCTTATATCTTGCTAATCTTAGCTTTGATCGCTTCTTTGAAAAGAGGAACTTCTGACAATAAAGCATTGTTAAGACTCTCCTTCTCTTCATTTAGCGACGCATTGAACGCTGCAAATTTCTCTGCAAGTTCAGCTCGTTTAGCTTCAATTTTGCTTTCTGAAAGTTCTTTAGCCTCATTAACCACCTTCTCTCTCAACGCCATAGCTTCCGCTTTGGCATCAGAGATGATTTTCTCAGCTTGTGCATTCAAACTCGCAATTTCATCATCATTACTGCCAACCTCGTTAAGGTCTCTTTTAATGTCATCATCACGTTTTTGCATGTAAGCAAGAAGAGGGTTATAAAGCCAAGAGTTCAGAAGTGCGATAAGAACCAAGAATACGACTAGTGTTGAGCCTAGTTGAACCGGACTGATATCTAACATCTTACCTCCCAAGTTAAAACACCGAATACCTTTATGGTTTTTCTAGGCACTAAAATGCCTAGGAAAACCTAAAGGTTCTCAGCCAAAATACTTAAAATTTTGTGTGATTATACTCAGAGTAAATTGAAGAGGAGTTAAAGTCTGAAGAATTTAGGAAAAGAATTTTGAAAATGTTGCAATTTCTTCTTCAGAGGAGAAAGAAAAACTTATACTGTTGTTTTTGATATCATAATTGATCAGGTGCTCATCCAAAGCATCTTTTAAAACCTGCATGTCAAGAGGATCGACTTTCTTACTCTTGTTCACCTTCGTTTCAGGAAGTGATTTGAACTGTTTGACCATTTTTTCTACATCACGTACAGACAGCTTCTGTCCAATGATCGAATCAACCAGTACATTTTGGTCTTTGTTCGGAAGACTGACCATGACCTTTGCATGTCCGGCAGAGATCTGCTTCTCGACGATCGCTTTTTGCGCTTTTGGCGAGAGTTGCAGTAGACGTAATGTATTGGTGATATGCGAACGTGATTTATGGATAACACCTGAGAGTTCTTCTTGCGTAATCTGATGTATATTGATCAGTTCTTCATAAGATTTGGCCAATTCCATTGCATTCAGTTCTTCGCGTTGAATATTTTCAATAAGCGCAAGTTCACGCATCTCTTCTTGCGTTGCAGAGACGACAACCGCTTTGATCGTCTTGGTCTTGGCCATCTTGGAGGCACGTAGACGACGCTCACCCGCAATAAGTATATACTCATCCATCTGTTCCACGACAACGACCGGCTGGAGAAGGCCATGGGCCTTGATAGAATCTGATAGTTCGGATAGTGCTTTCTCATCAAAATGCTTACGAGGCTGGTAAGGATTTACTTTGATGTTGGATAGAGGTATCTCTAATACGCTTCGTGAAGGAGAAACCTCATTATCATAGGCTTCTTCTATCTCGCCCAGTAGTTCTCCCAGACCACGCCCGAGTGCTTGTGTCTTACCTGCCATGTATTAACCCGCTAAGATCGCATTGGCCAGATTTTGGTATGCAACAGAACCTGAAGATTTAACATCATACAAGATCGCAGGCTTTCCAAAAGATGGAGATTCTGCCAGTTTGACATTACGTGGGATCACGATATAGTCATCTTTGTCCCCATCTTTAAAAAGTTTGTTCTCAAAATGCTGAGTCAGATCAGAAAAAACCTGCTTCGAAAGGTTGTTCTGCGCTGTGAACATCGTCGGCAAGAAGCCCTTGATAGACAGCTTCGGATTGATCGTCTTACGGATAAGACGTACGGTGTTCAATAACTGCGCCAGACCTTCAAGGGCAAAGAATTCGCACTGGATCGGGATAATCACCGAGTTTGATGCAGACAAGGCATTGATCGTCATCGGACCAAGCGCCGGCGGCGAGTCGATGATAATATAATCAAATTCTTTAGAAACTTTATCAATCGCTCTTTTTAAGATAAGTTCACGACCCTTTGAGTTTTTTGCATCATAGAACTCTTTTTCCACTCCGACAAGACCAATATTCGATGGAGCCAGTGAAAGTGTCGGCAATGAGGTCTTCAGGATGATATCATCCAGTTTTTTTGTACCGATCAATACATGATAAATATTATATTCATAATCATTTCTATGATACCCCAATGAGGTTGTCGCATTGGCCTGAGGGTCTGCATCAATCAGCAGAACTTTTTTTTCAGCCACGGCTAATGATGCTGCTAAATTAACGGCTGTGGTTGTCTTTCCAACCCCACCCTTTTGGTTTGCTATAGAGATTACTTCACTCATCGTAAACTGTATATCCTTTGTCCATTGACATTTAAAGAGCCATCATCATTAAGCTGTGCGTTCTCTAATGAAATTCTGTTATCATCAAAATGTGTCGTATGATTTTTACTTAATGAAAATTCTATCTCGTATTTACTAAAAATTTGCTTCCATGATGACTTTTTTTTAATCTTTTTAAAAAATTTGTTTAATAAGTCTTTTTTATTTATCTCAATATCAAGATGGGCAAAGCCTTCAGGGGAGTTTTGAAGGTTTAGTCCAATTCCACACACGAGATCGTTTTCTCTTAAAAATGTTATGGTACCCCCGATTTTTATCTCTTCCAGATAAAAATCATTCGGCCATTTAAGCCAAACTTCCGACCCCTCTTCCGCCAAACACTCTTTTAAAAGATATGAGAAATAGATGGATGTAGACTCTAAGGCCAAGTCTTCTGGAAGCTCGTCCCGACGGATAGCAAAAGAAAAAAACAGGTTTCCCTGCATGCCGATCCATGAATTTCCCCTTGAACCGATACCCTCTGTCTGTTCATCTGCCACGATAGCGACCGGACTCGTATATTTTCCGCTTTTCAGCCCCTCTTTTAGATAGGTCTGTGTAGAGCCAAGGGAGTCAAACCAAAATATCTGCACACACCAGCCTCTTACCGTTTAGATATGCATTCATATCCATCTCTTTTTTGGAAGGCGGCTGTACCCGTGTGATCTTTACCGATCCCCTGTCGCATCCGACGATCAGAAAGTTTTTTCCCACCTCAAGGACTTCACCTGCTGTATGACTTCCATCATTTGAGACAAGTGACATCTCTTTGAGTTTGAGTCCGCTCTCAAGATAGACTCCGGGCCAAGGCGTATAAGCCCTGTATTTATTATACAGGCTTTGGGCATCATCAAATGAGACCAGACCATTCTCCTTTGAGATCTTTGAACAATGCGTGGCCTCGGAATCGTTCTGTTTGACAGGCGTGTAACTGCTGAAGTGTTTGAGCACGTCAACAGTAAGCTCTGCTGCAATACCCGTAAGTGCCTCAAATAGTTCGCCCACAATCATATCTTCAGGAATATCCATTCGTGCGATCTTCAAGATGTCTCCCGTATCCAAACCGACATCCATCAGCATCGCCGTGACACCGGTCTCTTTATCCCCGTTAAGTAAAGATTGCTGAATAGGACTTGCTCCGCGATACTGAGGCAAGATAGAGGCATGCAGGTTGATACAAGGTGCGATATCCAAAATATTCTTGGGCAAGATCTGCCCGTAGGCTGCTACGACGATATAATCAGGTGAGAGTCCCTTGATATGATCTTCTGTTTCTTGAGCACGAAGATTAAGGGGTTGACAGACTTCAATATTGTTCTCTAAAGCGACTACCTTTGTGATCGGTGCAGTCAGGACTTTCTTACGTCCGACCGGTTTATCCGGCTGGGTATACACTGACAAGACATTGATCTCCTCTTCATCTATTAATCTTTGCAAGATAGCTGAAGCATAATCCGGCGTTCCCATATAAACAACATTGATCATCTAAACAGTGTCCCTCCCCTGTGTTCATTCTCCAGTAAAAAGCTCTTCACATCACTCAGATCGAATCCGCTGGCCAGAAACATCTGTTTCTTGTTATTCAATAGAAAGTTTGCCGCCTTCAGTTTGGTCACAATACCGCCGGTAGCAAAACTGTTATTTGGTGTCACCACCGCTTCAAGCTCACTTGGTGCGATAGCGGAGACCTCTTTTAAGACCTTTGCATCCTCATGTTTGCGAGGGTCTTTGTCATAATAAGCATCAATATCCGAAAGGATCACTAACATCTGGGCATCAAAATCATGGGCCACATAGGCAGAAAGCTGATCATTATCTCCAAGTACAAGCTCTTCGATAGCGGTCGCATCGTTCTCGTTAATGATCGGCAGGACTCCATTACTTATCAGCGCGTTGATCGTATTACGGGCAGATTCTGTCTGCTCTGGGGTATTGAGGTTCTTTGCCGTTACCAGGACCTGGGCAACAAGCACATCATAAGACTCGAACATCTTTTTATAGCGGTTCATCAACAAAGGCTGTCCGATTGCAGCCAGGGCCTGCTTGTTTGCCAGAACACTCTTATCGATCTTAAGTTCTGTATATCCTGCGGCTACCGCTCCCGATGAGACAAGGATAACCTCATGCTCCTTACGTAAAAGAGCAATGAAGTCTACAAGGTTTTGCATACGTTCTCTGGCGATTCTGTTTTGTTCCGTTAAGACAGCAGAGCCAACCTTAATGACAATACGTTTCATCGATGTTGTGAGACCAGGTCAAACAAGGCCTGTGAAAGTGCTTTCGTATTTTTATGGGTTACCGAAGATATGGGAGCAACAACAAAAGGCAAATTCTCATCATACTGCCCTGCTGCATCGGGAACCTGCTCAAAATAAGGGAGATCGTCATCAAAACGATAACGATTCGTACGTTCTGCCTTCAGTCCCAGCATCTTGATAAAGTTATAGCTCTTCTCTTCTGCTTCTTCCGGGCTCATAGCATCTGATCGTGTCAGTGCGATAGCATAGGAACGTGTTGCCAAGACCTTCGAATAGTTCTCAAGTTCAACCCTCAAGTTGTCATATTGGTATTCCATCTCATGATAGGAAGCAAGATCGATCATGAACAGTAGAGTCTTTGTGCGCTCGATGTGCTGAAGAAACTGTGTACCCAGTCCTTTGCCTTCAGATGCACCTTCAATGATCCCCGGAATGTCTGCCATGACAAAAGAGTCATAATCCCCGATATCAACCTGTCCGAGTTTTGGTGTCAAGGTCGTGAACTCATAATTGGCAATTTCAGGACGTGCATTGGACACCGTAGATATCAGTGTCGATTTTCCCACATTCGGAAAACCGACAAGCCCTACATCTGCCATTAATTTCAGATCAAGAACAACTTCACGAGTCTCACCCGGAAGACCCGGTTGGGCATACGTCGGAGTCTGGTTCGTTGATGATTTGAAGTGGGTGTTCCCAAGTCCGCCTTTTCCACCTTTGAGATAAACAAACTCGTCTCCGTGTTTCAGCATATCACATACGATCTCACCGGTCTCTTTGTCTACGACCTGTGTTCCCGGGGGAACGATTACATAGTGAGTCTTACCTGATTTTCCCGTACAGTTGTGGGTTCCGCCCGGCTGTCCATTGTCCGCTTTTGCGTGATGACGACCTCTAAAGTGCGAAAGGGTATGGGTATTGTTGTCACATTTAAAAGCCAGATCACCGCCTTTTCCTCCGTCACCGCCTTCCGGTCCGCCCTGGGTTACAAACTTTTCTCTACGGAAGGATGCACAACCGGCTCCACCTTTTCCTGATGATACTGTTATCTCTACGCGATCTATGAACATAGGGTTCCTTCATTTTATACAAGGAAATAGCCAAAAAGAAAACCTTTCATCTTGGCAATTTCCTAAAATTTTAATACTTAAGACTATACGATTGAATAACAAAAGTATACTATTAAATGTTGAAATTATGATTTAGAAATTGTTTTTACTGAAGAAGAATTTCCCGCAAAAGCGGGAAGATTAATTATGCAGGGATAATTGAAACTTTTTTACGTTTTTTGTCATAACGCTCAAATGCCACAACACCATCAACAAGTGCATAAAGAGTGTGATCTTTACCCATACCGATGTTGTTACCCGGGTGGATCTTCGTACCACGTTGACGGATAATGATATTACCCGCACGTACAGTCTCACCGCCATATTTTTTAACGCCTAAACGACGTCCAGCAGAATCTCTATTATTCTGT
>JBFEXS010000102.1:0-7312 GCA_041562555.1 Sulfurimonadaceae bacterium | reverse complement strand
GAGATCGCCAGTGCTCAGGGGCTGTATTATGTCTACTTTGGAAATGTTCCCTTTTTAAATGAGACCTTCTGTCCCTCCTGCCATGGCCTTTTACTGCAGCGACGAGAAGAAGAGATCTTTGAAAACAATATCCTTGAAGGGACATGCCCAAATTGTAACCGTGCGATCAAAGGGGTGTGGAAATAAGCCAAATTTCTACGAGATGTAGATTGTCGTTGATTTAGGATATCTTGCAGATAATGTCACCTACTTCCTTTCCGATAGATCGGGCGACAACATTACATTTGACCTTCAATAAAAAAAACAGGTCTTTTCTTTTGGTGTCCGAGAGACACTCATAATTTCCCATACCCTTGGTAATTATCACGTCAACCTCATCAAAAAGTTTACGTGATGCTTCATTTGCACGCTCATAAACAAAACCCGGTGTATTCACACCTGAACTGATCAGATCACACACTTCGCCAAATCCCGCTTCCTCAGCCTCTTCATAGGTCACGTCATTGATAATAGGGTTCCCCCGGGTCATATAGGTGAGCTTGATCTTTGGGAAAAGAGAGAGGATCGTCTTGACATAAATGAGATCAAAAATATGTTCACCGGCATTATCCGCTATATATAACAGACTTGAGGCTGTAGATAGACATTTATAAAGTTTATCAAAGTCATTCACTGCAAAATTCGTATGAAAGATCTTCTCAAGCTCTTCATTCAGATCAAAAGCATATTCCGCCGCCAAATCGATGACATTTCCTGCTACAGCTATCTTCGTCGCTGTCAAAAGAGGGTCGTCACAACGCCTGATCTCTTCTTCAAGATAAGGGACAAAGGTCTTTGCCTTCTGTGTTGAAAGCCGCTTCACTTCATCATACAGATCTGTTTTACCTGCTATCTTGGCCATCTTCTCATATACACCGGCAGCAACTTCAGGAGGACTTTGATCAAAAGAGAAAGAGGGGGCCATGACCTCGACAGCCCTGGTGATCTCTTTGGAAAGTTCTTCATCTGCACCTATGGCATCAGCAACACGTTTACTTTGATTGATTATACATTCAACACAGGCAGGATCAATATGCATCTAGGCTTGGGATTCCTTTGTCGGTGCATTATCAGCATACTCTTCTACGACCTTACCCCACATAAGCTTGTATTTACGTTTCAAGAACTCCACCTCGTCTTGCGAAAGCTTGAGCTGCGTGGTAAGTGTATCGATCGTCTTTCTGTCCTCTTCGTACAGCTCTTGTAATGAGGCAAGTGCTTCTTTTAAAAACAGGTTTTCACTTTTGACCGACTCGATCGTCTCATCTTTCGCATCCAGGACTTTCTCATGAAGATTGATGATAGTCCCGATGGTCTTTTCAATAAACTGAGGACCGACATTGATCGAACTGCCGGCAGAGGCAAGTTCATGCATCTCGGCAGGTACGATGGCCTGCATTCCGCGTGAAGGATCGATATAGATCTTGCCACCCTCTTTTTTACACTCCAATTTGCCTCTTTCCATCAGGTCATCGATAGCATCAGGACTTAAACCTGTCAGTTCTGAATATTCTTGTATGGTAATCCAGTTATTGTCCATTCTCTTGTCCTTTAATCGTCACGCGATTATATTTTAAAGTCTCGTCTCTATCTCTAAAGAGTCCATCTCGACTTTTTTGGCCTTGGCTACACGATCTTCAGCAAGTTTCACACGAAGATCATCATCGTTCAATGCCAAGATCTGCATTGCAAGGTATGCGGAGTTGATGGCACCTGCCTTACCTATGGCTACTGTAGCAACTGGCATACCAGCCGGCATCTGAACGGTTGATAAAAGGGCATCTATCCCTGCTAAGGCAGAAGCAGACATCGGTACACCGATAACCGGTTTTACCGTCTTGGAAGCTAATGCACCTGCAAGGTGCGCCGCCATACCTGCCGCTGCAATGAAGACCTTCGCACCTTTTGCTTCAGCCTCATCCATATACTCTTTGGTCCGCTCCGGAGAACGATACGTAGAAGAGATCACCAGTTCGTAATGTACGCCAAAAGCTTCAAACGTATCTGCACATGACTTCATGACGTCATAGTCACTTTTACTACCCAAAATAATAGAAACAAATGTCATATTCTTCCTTACTGACCCAAACTATATGTAGACAACATCAAGCTTCACTTTTCGTTTAATTGTAGCCAAATTTCAACTAAGCTCTCATTACAGGTCAGAGAACACTTTGATGCTTCGGCCTGCATTTTTCACCTCATGCAAGGCATATTCCGCTTTACGTATCATATTACCGTCCTCATGCAAGACCGCACCGATCTGTATTGAAAGCTCAATCTCAAGTTGCATCACTGTACGTATATGGTCTTGTACCTGTTTTTGCATCTGTTCAAGATCACTCTTGCTAATCTCATTCCTGCTCAGAAGGACGAAATGATCTGCCTCAAGATGAAACAACTCCATATCCGGAGTATACAGTTCTTTTAGAACGTTTGCCATCTCTTTTAGAAGTACGTCTCCCTTGGCAAAGCCCTCTTTTCTGTTAATACCGCTAAAATCCCGTATATTCAACAGCACAAGGTTCATCTTGCCATTTTGATCCAGCCGTTCATTAAGTTTCGTACGATTAGGAAGCTGCGTCAGGGAATCTGTCATCATCTGCGTATAGAACTCTTCATATTTTTCATGCAGGCTGATGATGTGGTGATATTGTCGAATAGAACTTCTTACCGTGATATAAAGGCGTTCCATCGTCAATTCTGTCTTCTCTTTATAATCATTGATGTCATAATTATCGATAACATGTTTTGCCGGGGCGTCATTGGGCTGTCCCGTACGGATAATCAGGCGTATATTCTCATTCTTCATCTCTGTACGAATGTAATTTACGAGGTCCAGCCCGGCTATAGGTGTTTCCATAACGACATCAACAAAAGCCATAGCCATATCATCATTCGCATCTAAAATATCTTTGGCTTCTTGAACATTATAGGCATGAAAAAGCTCTAACCTCTTGTCATCGATGATCATCTCTTTGAGACTTGCCGTCGAGATAAGATGTATGCTCTCATCATCATCAACAATCAAAACCTTCCAAAATGCGTTGACTTCTTCCTTCTCTTCCGGTTCTGCAAAGGTAAAAAGATCGTCCATCCGTACTTCCTTATCGACAGAGTATTTGACTTGATTCTATTATACCATAAGGTATGTATTCTTACTTAGGCGGAGCCTGGTTTATCTCATCTCCGGCGGGAATACGGAAAAATGTATATGCAGGCATCTTCACCGGAAGTTTGATTGGGTTGACATTACCGCTGTGCACTTCTTCCCAGATCTTATTGTTCTCAGCCTGAAGTTTTTTGAAGATGAGATAGGGCTTGTCATTCTCATATACTACGCTGCCCCATTCATTATCGACCTCCGGTATCTGCTGATCAGCAGGAGCCATAATCTCTATCTTGTCCCCCGGTTTAGTCGTAAACTTACACATATAGTACTCACCTGTTTCTGTCGCCATACCCGTTACCTGATGGGTTCCCATCTGCATCGTAAAGTCAAGACTCTGGCCATCATGCTTCTCAAAGGGACGGTTGATCAGATATGCGTCAGTGAAACCGCGGTTTTGCATACTTTCAAGCTCTTCCTGATAGCGTTCAGGAGTATATTTATCTTCATAATAGTCATCAATGGCCATACGGTATGCCTTAGCCGTTGTCGCAGCATAGTAAGATGTTTTCGTACGCCCTTCGATCTTTAGAGAATCCACACAACCACTGTCCAAGATCTCTTTCATATGTGAAGCAAGATTTAGATCCTTGGAGTTCATAATATACGTACCTATCCCCGGATCTTCTTCCAGTCTGAAAAGTGTCCCTGTCTCCGGATTCGCCGCATACATCTCATACGGGAAACGACAGTCATTGGCACAGGAGCCTCGATTTGGGACCCTCCCGCTTTGCAAGGTCGAGATAAGACAGCGTCCACTGTAGGCAAAACACATGGAACCATGCACAAAGACTTCCAACTCCAGATCAGGAAGCTCTTTTTTGATCTCCTTAAGATCCTTGAGGGATATCTCACGTGCCGTGATAATACGCTTTGCACCCATATCATGATAGATCTGGGCGTCCAGTACATTCATGACATTTGCTTGTGTAGAAAGGTGCAAGTCTATATGCGGAGCAATCTCATGGGCCAGTTTTAGGACACCCGGAGTTGCGACAATAATCGCATCAGGACCCAAGTCCGCGATCGCTTCAATATGTTTCTTTAAAAGTGAAATCTGAGAATTAAAAGGGAACCCATTAATGGTCGTATAGACTTTTTTTCCATGAGCATGGGCATAATCGATCCCCTCTTTGAAACTCTCCATCGTAAACTCTTTACCCGAGCGTATACGCAAAGAGAAGTGGGAAACACCACCATATACAGCATCTGCACCGTAATCTAGTGCAATCTTAAGTTTTTCAAGGTTTCCGGCGGGGGAAAGAAGTTCGACTTTGTTCATGGACCATTCTTTAACTAAATTTTTCGAATTCTAGCGAACTTCCCTAATAGAGAGAATTAAAAAGTAAAACTACTTTTCAAATGAAGCAAGAATTGCTTCAATATCTTCTGACGAGACGACATCATCCGCATTGTCCCCAGGGAGATGACGTGCCGAAGCAACACGTTTTTCATCATCGATCTGACCGGAAAAGAGTTGATTCATATAGGTTGAGAGAGCGCGCATGACATTAATTACCCGCTCGATCTTTTGTCTGTGTATATCTTGATACTGCATTATATCCATGATATTCATGATCGAATCACCATGTTCCTGTAATGACTCAATATGCTGTTCCATAACCTCTTTGCTATTTTGATTTTTTTCCAATTGAGTCTTAAATACCTCAACGTTAGAAAATTTTTGTGTCAGGTTTTCAAAAAGCTCAACATTGCTTTGAAGGGTCTCAAGCACCTCGCTCATACTCCCTTCTGCTTCCATCAGATCATCACCGATCTTTTCAATGTGATCAAAGATCTCCGAAGCTTTCTCTTCACTCTCCTTGGTCACATCGTCAAGCTGATGAACCATCTTGTTGTCATCCGTCGGAGGCGGTGGTGGCCAATTATGCGTTGCCGATACCTTGTACTCTTCCGCAGAAATCGCACTCTCAGGTTCTTCTTGTGTTTGTGAGACCTCTTCTGCCGGTTCCTCGGCTTCTACCAATTCATCCAGGTCAACATCAGCAGACATCAATGCATCAAGTTCTTCTTGTGTCATAAATTGCTCCGAAAATTTTCAATTAATTCAATTGCTTTGTTAGATTATAGACAAGTTAATATATAATTACTTTTAAATAATATGTCTAAATGAGAAAACCATGAAAGTTGACCTCCATAACCATACTACCTTGTGTAACCATGCCAAGGGAGAACTTTACCAATATATCGAAGAAGCCATTTCTCAGGGCATCGATATTTATGGTGTCTCTGACCACGCACCTATGAACTTTGACCCAAAATACAGGATGTCCTTTGACCAGATGCAACAATATGAAGAGATGGTCCGCGATGTACAAACAAGATACCAAGACAAAATCGATGTTCTCTTTGCCTATGAGGTCGACTATCTCCCCGGACATATGGACAAGCGTGTTTTAGACGCGGATGTCGACTACCTTATCGGATCGGCACACTTTATCGACAAATGGGGGTTTGACAATCCTGAGTTCATCGGACGATATGAAGGTGCGGACATCGATACCATATGGCAGGAATATTTTGACCTTATCAGAGATATGGCACAAACCGGTTATTTTGATGTCGTCGGTCACCTGGACCTTATCAAAGTCTTCAAATTCATGCCTAAAAACTCCGAAGTGACGCATATCGCGGAAAAGGCCCTGCAAGCCATCAAAAAAGCGGACATGGTCCTTGAGCTGAATGTAGCCGGCTATCGAAAGCCCTGTGCCGAACCCTATCCATCAAAATCACTTCTTTCCCGTGCCTTTGAACTAGATATCCCGATCACCTTTAGCTCCGATGCCCATAACCCTGAACAGGTCGGTCTATACCGCAACGAGATCGAAAGTTTTGCAAGAGAAGTCGGATATACGCAATGTGCATATTTTAAAAAACGTCAGCGTTATATGGTCGATTTTTAGTTTTTTCCCCTATCTGTCCTACGCATATATACATGTTATAATGCCTCCATTCAAACAAAGAGATATTTCATGCAGAGAATGATAAAGATTTTTTTTCTCCTCGTAAGCCTGTTGCTGTTTACTGCATGCGGACACAAGCAGACCGCCATTACCCATTCCCTCCCAAAGGGGTGTGACTATTATTCCATGAAGCAGGCACGATGCCTTGGGCAACAGGAAGTGACACAGGCACTCGCACCCTATTCAGTCCTCTTTGTCGGCGATCATCACACCGAAGCTGATATGCACCAAAAACTTGCTGACCTCATCACCCTCCTATCCCAAAACGGGACAAAAGTCGTCTTGGCACATGAATGGTTCTACCCACGGGATGAAAAGGTGCTCTCCGACTATGTGAACTCGGACATTAACGAGACTCAGTTTATTGAGAGGATAAACTGGAAAAAACGGCTCAGTTTTTACGATTTTGACTCCTTTAAACCTATCTATTCCGCTGTCATAAAGTCTGGCGGCCGTATTCACGGTATCAACCTGACACAGCAGGAACGCAAAAGGATATCCGATCAGAATCTTTCATCTATGCATGAAGATGAAAAGAGTTTTTATGCAAAACTTGATCTGGATGTATATCCCCATCAGGAGCTTATCATGCCATACCTGCAGCATTGTCACGCACCCAAACCGGGAGAAGAGACAGGCATGTGCCAAAAGCGCATGTATCGCGTACAAGTTGCCTGGGACACGAAAATGGCAGATGAAGCCTACACACTCGCTTCCACCTTGAAAAGAGATGAGAAACTGCTTGTTTTTGCCGGTTCCTTGCATATGGAAAACAACCTGGGAATTCCTTTACGTTTTACCCGCTTGTCAACGCTGCCAAGCCGCACCATCATTCCTGTGAAAAACGACACTGAAAAAGTATCCCATGGACTGGGAGACTTTCTACTCTATTATCAACCAGAATTAAAACCATAATACAAATTTATCTTTACTATATGAAACAACGGAGTAAAATGATAAATTTTTAATCAAAAGCCATCTTTAATTTTCAAACAACTTCGTTATACTTCTACTAATAAAAATTTTCAGGAGAAAACCTTATGGGCAAATTCGTAAATAACGTAGATGAATTTTTCAAATATTGTGAAGAAAACGATGTACAATTCGTCGATTTCCGCTT
>JBFEXS010000101.1:0-7716 GCA_041562555.1 Sulfurimonadaceae bacterium | reverse complement strand
TAACTCATAACTCATAACTCATAACTCATAACTCATAACTCATAAGGTGGAACACCTTTTGCTTTTAATCTCCTAAATTTCTTGCATGGATGCATATTCCAGTATAAAGGACAAAAAATGGGTTTCCGTATTAACACTAATATAGCAGCATTGAATGCGCATAACAATGGTGTCATCAACAATCGAGCATTAGACAGTTCATTGGCTAAACTAAGTTCAGGTCTTCGTATCAACTCGGCAGCAGACGATGCTTCTGGTATGGCGATTGCCGATGCATTGCGTTCACAGGCAAGTGCTCTGGGCCAAGCCATTCGTAATGCGAATGATGCACAAAGTATTATCCAGATCGCAGACAAAGCAATGGATGAGCAGATCAAGATTCTTGATACGATTAAGACCAAAGCGATTCAAGCTGCACAGGATGGGCAAAGCCGTGACTCACGTGTTGCTTTGCAAGCCGATATTACTCGTCTTATGGAGTCACTTGACAATATCGCGTCTACGACATCTTATAACGGTCAGAACCTTCTTGCCGGATCATTCTCGAATAAAGAGTTTCAAGTCGGTGCTTATTCAAACCAGACAGTAAAAGCTTCTATCGGAGCAACAGACTCTAATCATGTCGGTTCAGTCTCATTTGTCACAGGTATTGCAATCCCGGCTGAGACATCAAGTGCCTTGACAATCAGTACTGCTTCAGGTGATGTGACTTTGCAAGCGATCCCTATCAGTACAGGTGCGGGTACAGGAGTCGGAGAACTGGCTAAAGTCATTAACAATGCAACAGAGTTGACTGGTGTTCGTGCATCATATGATGTCTCAATCACATACTCAAATGCCTTGGTTGCAAGTAGTGTAGACGGAATGACAATCAACGGTATTTCTATCGGTAGTTTTAGTGTGGTTCCTGGTGATCAAAACGGAAATATGGTCAATGCGATTAATGCGAAGACATCTGAGACAGGCGTTCAGGCTTCTGTTGATGTTCAGGGACGTCTGACATTGACTTCATTAGATGGACGCGGTATATCAGCTGCGGCAACGACATGGGCAACGGGCTTAGAAGACCTTACAAGTATGGGACAATTAACGTTAAGCCGTTTAGATGCATCTGCTATCGTAGTCGATCCAGCGACAGATCAGGACTTTGGTCTCGATCCAACGACAACGAAGACGACGACACTGAATCTTGCGGATGTGAAGTCTAATATCAGTTCAACAGATGCCGTCGCAATCGGTGCAATCGGGTATTCAGGAGCATTGACAAATGTATCTGGTGGTATCGGTGCCGGTGTGACAAGCTTTGCCGGAGCACAGGCGACTATCGATATTGCAGAGTCTGCCCAGAAACAACTTGACCGTGTCCGTGCAGACCTGGGTTCTGTACAAAACCAGATTGTGACTGTTGTCAATAATATCTCAGTCACACAGGTCAATGTTGCTGCTGCAGAATCTCAGATCCGTGATGTTGACTTTGCTGCAGAGTCTGCAACGTTCTCTAAGCATAATATTCTTGCCCAGTCTGGATCATTTGCAATGAGTCAGGCGAATGCTATCCAACAAAATGTTTTAAGTCTACTGCAGTAGATTTAAACATTTCCTCGAAAATGCACTTTCACTACTTCAGTAGTGAAAACGTAGTTGCCTAGCAACGCTAGATTCCCTTAAAACATTCGAAGTCTACTCCAGTAGATTCAAGAGCATTCCCCTAAACATCTTTCCATTAATCCAGTAACGAATAAGTGTCTCTTGAATAGATACAGATCGTTTGGTAATAAGCTTTCTCATCCCCAATAGCAAACCCGTGTCATAAAAGATAACCCAGGTTTTTATAAAGTCTTGTTAAGAGTCTATCTCTATGTTTAGATTTTTCAGACCTTCTCTGTATTTTTTATCAAGGTCTTCGCTTAACTCTTTGAGTCTTTGATATTTTTCTTCATCAACTTCTATGTGAAATTTTTCAGGGACAATGATCTGTTTTTTTAATTCGGCTGGCCATTTTGACACGGCTTTGATGATGACCTCACGCTCTTCATTAAGCCCACCGGCAAAGTTGAACAGCCAAAGTCTGTGTGCCATGATCCATTCGACCATCTTCGCCTTTTTTTCTTCTTCGTTTGTGACTTTTTTACTGCTGATTTGAACAAAGTCAAACTCCATATGCAGTATATGTGACTGCATGAGTTCAAAATAGAGTAGATAAAACTCATCATCTTCGATAAATGATTTAATCTTATCGATTTCATTCATAAGCAGAGTCAACTCGTCAAAATTGATTTTGTCCAGTTCATCATTCTCCAGCAACTCTACAAAACCTTCAGAAGCCTCTTGCACTTTGATAAAAGCTGCTTCTATCTGTTCTTGATAGTTGATTGAGTTGGCAATCCAGGCATTGACTTTGTTGATGGCTATAGCCATGTTTTTCTCGATATCCGCAGTCTCTGGTGATGGTAGAACAATTGGCTCTTTTTTACTGTTCATGTCCACATATGTATCGACGGCTTGCTGAAAGCTTAATTCCAAAGCACCGGGAATGCGTGCACCGCCTTCAGTTGAATTGATTGTCAAGATTTTGTGTTTGGTTTCATTAATGGCACGTTCAAAGTAGTTCTTAAACATGATCCAATACTGTGTTGTACGAATAAGGCCTTCGCCTCCATAACGTGTAACATACTCTTCATGCCCTTCAGTCTTCTCTTCATCTACACCAAAGAAGTGATTGGATGCGTGTGAAGTACCGTCATCTCCAAAGGCAAGGTCCTGACCAATAAGAATAACGTTTTCATAACCCATGGCAATCGCAAGTTCATGCGCTAAATTTGCCGCACTCATACCTACACCCAGGTATCCATACTCGTCAAGGCCAAAAAACTTGTTATACCCGTGTGGACGCATCTCGAGAAGAAGGGTCCCCCCACGAATGGCATCGATCACATCTTGATGGGCGATAGAGACACAGACAAAATTGACATCATCTTGAAACTCTTTGGCGTTGTTTTTAAAGAAGTTCGCAGTTTCAGGGATACGTTCAAGTACGGTAACAAAGTCAGGTTTGATGTCATGCTTTTCCAAAATCGGGAAAGATGCATCAACACTGATGATGGTGACATAGTCTTTGATCTTTTTTAATAAGGGGATCTGTTTGGTTAGACTTGGCCCTGTCGAGACGACAATGGCAGTCTTTGGCTTTTTTACAGTCAATAATGAGTGAGTAGTCGGGCATTGAAGCATCCGTGGAAGGTTTTGAATATGGTGCTCTATACCCATTAGAGTATCGATTGCATCATTTCCAAAGCCCAAGACACAGGATTTAAATGCCTCTATCATAATATCATTGATCTGTTTCATCTCATCAGCGTAATAGTGAGGGTAATAGTTTGATACTGTTTCAAGCATAAATAATTTAGCATAGAACTGTGCCTGAGAAGTGTTCAAAAACTTGACAAGTTTTGAGAATGATGCCGTCTCCATGTCTTCAAGGCGTAGTTTTCCACTGAGAATGACTTCAGAGTAGTCGAAAAAATGAAAGGCAATATAATATAGTTCAGGGTTTGGCTCAATTACGACAAGTGCTTCGAGCAGGGGTTCTTTTAAAAACGTTTGAAGAACAATTCCATTACTGATACCAAAAAGGTAACGAAAGGGGATGTTGTCACGTTCTTTTAACTCCTCAGCTATCAATAGGGCATCTGCAACAGGATAGGCGTACATGAATGATTCAAGTTCAGTATCTAGAATATTGATGTCGACAGGGTCTTTCCCTTGAAAGACTTCAAAACGACTATTCTGTTTAATAACAAGAATCTTATTGGCTAGATGAGGATTGACCTGGAGTAATGCATGTAGGTTTTTGTTTAGAAGGGGGTGTTGTTGGTTGGTTTCACTCATTTATTTTCCTTGAGAGGGGTTATTGTTGCGGCATTGTTAATATGCCCGGCTGATTTTAATGATTTGACAAAATCAAGCAGCAAAGGGTCTTGATATTTATTGGCGATAGCCAATACGCCTATAGGTAGATTATTGCTGCCTTTTAATACGGGCATCATTATACTTGGAAGACCTAAAAATGTCCAAATAAGATTTGAATCCGGTGTATCCGGTGTTATAAGACCTACAGGTGCTTCATCTGCAGCACCTAAGGTAAGGATTATATCGTAAGAGTACATCCATTCATGAAATGCCTGGGTTAGTTCATTTTGTCTTTCAAGTGCATTGATATAGGCCTCTGTGGATACTTTTTGGCCTTCTTGAATGATCTCATAAAAGATGGGGCTCATCAAAGTATGCTGTGCATATTCGTCCTTAAAGTAATAGGCAAGGGCTTTATCATAAATCAATTGGTGGAGGTCATAGATCTCGTTCACATAATCAGGAAGATCGACGTGATGAAGTTCGAAATTTTTTTCTTTAAGGGTGCCTGTCCATGATTCGAAATCGTTTTTGGCAGTGTTGGATGCCAGATCATACCTGGGGTGGCGAACAATGGCAACACGAAATTTTTTTTGAGGATCGGATCGGTAGTTGTCAATGTATTTATGAACATATTCATAATTTTCACCTTTGACACGACAGGCATCAAAGGCAAGACTTAAGTCGTCGACACTGCGGGAAAAGAAGCCAAGGGTGTCAAGAGAGTCAGTCGTCTTTAATACACCGATACGAGGAAGGACTCCAAAAGAGGGTTTAAAGCCGTAAATACCACAATAAGATGCAGGTCTACCGATAGAACCGGCAGTTTGTGAACCCAGTGCAATGGGAACCATACCACTGGCAACGGCTGCTGCTGAACCGCCGGAAGATGTCCCGGGACTGCGTTGCAGGTCATGAGGATTGCAGGTTGTGTTTTGATAGTGTACAGCAAATTCGGCAGTCACTGTCTTTCCCAGCATGATGGCCCCATTACGGCGAAGGTAGTGAACCACTCTTGCATCGTTTCCGGGTGTAAAGTCTTTCCAGATCGGAGAACCCATTTGTGTTGGCATATCGAAGGTATTGAAGATGTCTTTGACACCGATAGGGATCCCATAAAGCGGGTTCTCTTCGATATTCAATTCTGTTATCTTTTTGATCTGTGTATTGATGACCTCTTCGTTGATATACTCCCACGCTTTGATATCAGGGTCAACCTCTTTTATCCGATCGAGCAGGGAATGGACAATATCTTCAGGTTCTATCTCTTTAGAGAGAAGTTTTTCGCGTAATTGTGTAGCACTCAGGGTGTAAAGTCCGTTCACTCGTGCTCCCTGAATTTACCTTCACGCATCGCTTTAAGCGTGTTGGTATATTCCTCTTCAGTGATATTCGCCATATCAAGAAACTCATCTAAATATGCCGGGCGCTGCTGATCATATTTTTTTGCGACCTCAAAGCCTTCTTCTCGTGTAAGCAGACCCGCGCGAACATCGGCACTTGCCTGATCCGTTCCCCGGCCGAATCCGCGTTTTACAAACTTCATATGATCATGCATCGTCTCAAATTTACATTCATTTCCCTTGAAGCCTTTGTAGTGGCCAGGACGACGCTCTTCTTTCCAGCCATACTCTTTTTTAATAAACTCCATTTGACGCTCATCGTCCCAGAAAAGGTAATCACCAAGATGCAGACCGACCAGGCCGAGCTTTTCTACCTCTTCGTAGGATGGAAGTTCAAAAGGTTTAAGATCTTTGCGTGTTATCTCATCGTCGATCATCTGTTCCGGATAAAGTTTCGCAGAGACTTTGGTGAAATAGTCCCGGTCGAACTTAGTGACATGCTCTTTAAAATCGGCTCTTCCGCTTGACTCACAAACAGACTCTCCCCAGATAAGCAGAGGGATGTTGAATTTAACAGCGATCTGAAGAGGGAAAGCCCCGATACCGGCATGGCAGTGCCAGCAGGAATCGCCGATCTTGTAAAATGATTTCACAAAAAGTTTTTTGACCAGAGCCTTGTTTGGTGTAAACATGATGTGGTCGACTTCAAGTTTTTCCAGAGCATTTTCAAGGTTGTACTTTCCTGTCTCGGAGTACCAGTTATGATTAAAGGTGACAGCGAGGGGTTTCATCCCATATACCTTTGTCAGTACATGAAGTTGAAAGACGGAGTCCTTTCCGCCGGAGATAGGAACGATACAGTCATAGTTGTCATCAGCTTTCTCTTTGTATTCCTCAAAGATCTCGCGAAGTCTTTTTTCACTCTCTTTCCAGTTGATGCGCATCTTCTGTTCTTGTGCTCTACAGGCGAGACAGACACCGAGTTCATCAAACTGCATACCTTCGTTTGAACTTGGCATACAGCAACGGGTACAATAGGTCAAATGGTCTTTGTATAAGGGTTTACCGTAGTCTTCATCATGATCCATCAGGGTAGGGTCTATTTTCTTTGTCACTGGATCTCCTTTTTAATTATCGTCATAGTTGTTTTGATATTCATGTTCTAAAATTCCATATTCTATAATATCGGCATATTCACCATTTTTTATAAAAGCATCCCTTCGGACTCCTTCCTGTTGCATTCCAAGTTTTACAGCGAGTCTTTGCATACCGAGATTTCTGGATGAGGTACCGCAATATATGCGATGAAGTTTCAGGGTAGAAAAACCGTGCTGAAAAACGAGTCTTGCCGCTTCCTCTCCGACCCCTTTGCCATAAATGGAGGGTTCACCAAGGAGAATGGCGAACTCTGCATTTTTTGCCTTGAGATCGATGTTCTGAAGCGAGATGTTACCTATATGTTGCAGTGATGCGCTTTCAATAATGGCAAAAACCTGATGAAGCGGGGATTGGCTGACCATATCTATATACTCAAGCGCCATCTCTTTTGTATAGATGCGTTCTCCATGCGAGTTGAACTTTGTCACCTCAGGGTCATTTAGCCAGTTAGGATAGTTTCCATCAGCGTCTTCAGTGCAGAGGGCTCTTAAAAAAAGTGTTTTGCCTGCAAGTCTTGGTAAATCTTTCATATCAGTTCATCCCTGTATCTCCATACCTTTTCAAAAGCAGCGATGACATCATCCATATCCTGTTTACTCATTCCTGGCCGCATGAACTCATGGGTAACGAGCAGGTCCTTGTGCATCTTTTCGGTGACAGGACAGAGACCTTCAGGATATTTTACATCAGAGTGATTGAATGGAAAGCCCTCTTTCCCGAATCCGATACGCTCTTGATAAAGAGGCTGCAGGTAGAGTGGTCTGACATATCCGTAGCTCAGCAGCACATCGGATTCATCACGCAGCAGTGTTCTTGGAAGTTCTGCTTTGACCGCGTTTATAAAAACATTTCTATGCATACCGGCAATATCTGCATCAAACTGCAAGGCATGGACATAGAAGACATGTTTGCTTGATGGACGTATTTTTGTCGCACTCAGGCAAGGGATCTGAGAAAGCTTCTCGTTCAGATAAAGGGTGTTATCAAGACGTTCCTGTAAAAGTGAAGGCAGCTTTTTAAGTTGTTCATGTGCAATGGCTGCTTCAATCTCCGTCATACGGTAATTAAAGCCTACCATATTGATGAGTTCATGTTTGTCTTTAATACCGCGAGCCGATAGAACAGCTTCCGCATGGTTTCTAATCAGGCGCAGTCTGTCGGCAAGCGTGTCATCGTCTGTGACAATTATGCCTCCTTCGCCAGAATGAATATGTTTATGGTAGTTTAGAGAAAATATGCCCATATCGCCAAGAGTGCCTGCAAACTTCTCTTGGTACATGGCACCGGGTGCCTGGGCAGCATCTTC
>JBFEXS010000100.1:0-8002 GCA_041562555.1 Sulfurimonadaceae bacterium | reverse complement strand
TGAGGATTACCGTGTAAAAGAGGATAAGTTCTTTGAGGATCTCGAACGCGTTTTCAAGGAGAACTCTCCAAAGCCAAAATATGTCCTGGTCAACTTTCCGCACAATCCGACAACAGCCACAGTCACACAGGAGTTTTATGTTCGCTTGGTTGCGATGGCAAAAGAGAAGCGTTTCTATGTTATCTCTGATATAGCTTACGGGGATATTACATTTGGTGGATACAAGACACCATCTATCATGTCAGTTCCCGGTGCGAAGGATGTGGCTGTAGAATCATTTACCCTATCCAAGTCCTACAACATGGCGGGATGGCGTGTAGGTTTCTTTGTCGGGAATAAGAAATTGATCGGTGCCCTTCAAAAAATCAAATCCTGGCTGGATTACGGGATGTTTACGCCGATTCAGGTAGCGGCAACAATCGCATTGAACGGAGATCAGACCTGTGTTCAAGAGATTACAGACAAATATGATCATCGACAAGATGTCCTTATTGAAGCTTTTTCAAGAGCAGGATGGCAGATCCGTAAAAATGAAGCCTCCATGTTTACCTGGGCAAAAATTCCTGAGTGTGCTGCGCATTTAGGTTCCTTGGAGTTTTCAAAGCGTCTTCTGGTCGAAGCGGGAGTAGCTGTGGCTCCGGGCATTGGTTTTGGCGCGTATGGAGAAGGGTATGTCCGTATTGCCTTGATCGAGAATGATCATAGGATCCGTCAAGCGGCACGCAATATCAAAGAGTTTTTAAAACAGTTCAATTGTGAGATCCCAGAAGAAGAGAATAAGGAAACAAATGCTTAATGTTGGTGTGATCGGTGTCGGTACGGTTGGAACGTCTGTTGTCAATATTTTAAAGAATAACGCAGATATTATCACGGCAAGGGCAGGTCAAGAGATCAAGGTTGTCAGTGGTGTGGTCAACAATCTGAACAAAGATCGCGGTGTAGACATCAAGCTTTCAACTGATCCGATGGATATCATCAATGATCCGAAAATCGATATTGTCGTAGAATTGATGGGTGGTGTCGAAGCCCCTTTTGAAGTAGTCAAAGCTGCATTGGCCAAGGGTAAAGCTGTTGTCACTGCGAATAAGGCACTTCTCGCCTATCACCGTTATGAACTTCAAGAGCTTGCCGGTGACATTGCTTTTGAATATGAAGCGGCGGTTGCGGGTGGGATCCCTATTATTAACGCCCTTAGAGATGGTCTGACAGCAAATCACATTGAGTCTATCCAAGGGATTATGAACGGTACCTGTAATTATATGCTGACCAAGATGATGAACGAGGGTGTTGATTACCAACCGATCTTGGATGAAGCGCAGGCCCTTGGCTACGCTGAAGCTGATCCTACTTTTGATGTTGGCGGATTTGACGCAGCACACAAACTATTGATCTTAGCTTCTATTGCGTATGGGATAGATGCCAAGCCGGAAGATATTTTGATTGAGGGTATTGATAAGGTGACTCAAGAAGATATCTCTTTTGCGAAAGAGTTCGGTTATGTGATCAAACTTCTTACTATCGCTAAAAAATCAGGAAATGAGATTGAGCTTAGAACCCATGCTGCCTTGGTAAAAGCAGATCAGATGATCGCGAAAGTTGATGGGGTGATGAATGCTGTCTCTGTTGTCGGCGATATGGTCGGTGAGACGCTGTTCTATGGACCTGGTGCAGGCGGTAATGCCACTGCTTCTGCAGTGATCGCAAACATTGTCGACATTGCCAGAAGAGGAAAAGGTTCTCCTATGCTAGGCTATAAGACAGCTTTGGAAGAGGGGCTTACCCTCAAACCAAAAGAGGAGATCGTCTCTAAATATTATCTTAGAATGGGAGTCGAGGACAAACCTGGAGTTCTCTCTTCAGTGACAAAGATGTTTGCTGATCATAATATATCTATCGAGACAGTACTCCAGCGTCCATGTGATGAGGGACATGCAAATCTACTGTTCGCTACCCATGAAGCAGTTGAAAAGAACATCCAAAAGATCATCAAAGAACTTGATGCAGCTTCCTTTGTCAAGTCTACACCAAGTATGATCCGTATCGAGGCCTAAGGTTTCGATCCTTTCTTCTCTATATTTTTCTAAAGCGTTAACACAAATTTAACGTTACTGAGCTACACTTTTTAGATGAGAATATTATTGGTTGAGGATAACCTTGAGTTATCTACACTCTTAAGTACTTATCTGAGTGTACATTTTGTCATTGATACGGTTGCCAAGTTTTGCGAAGCTTGTGATTACATTGATCAGTTTACCTATAATGTCGTATTACTGGATAGAAACCTGGATGATCGGGACATTGGAATGCAACTGATCGAAAAAATCAAAAAAAAAGATCATAAGACGGGTGTAATTGTCATAAGTGCTTATGACACGATAGCAGATAAGATTCAAGGCTTGGACATGGGGGCCGATGATTACCTTGAAAAGCCCTTTGATAATGAGGAACTCCGTGCACGTATTTCAGCACTTTCAAGACGTCATCATAGTTTGCCTTTCATAGAGATCGAGAATCTTTTTTGCGACACCCTGACAAAAACAGTCAATTACGAAGGGAATGAGATCCTACTAAGCAAGAAGGAGTCGGAACTCTTTTTTTACCTTCTACAGCAACGCGGTACTATCATCTCAAAAGAAGAGCTGTTAAATGCACTCTATTTGAACCCTCAAAACATCTCATCCAACACCATAGACGTAACGCTGGCAAATGTACGAAAAAAACTCCCTTTTTCTCTCATTAAGACAGTAAAAACCCGCGGTTATATTATCGATTAGATAAAGGTCTTCAATCTTCAAAAATATTTTTTTGTCGTGATATATCACATTTATATCACATGAATTGAGTAATTGTAGATAGATCTAACCTTTAAATGCACATTCCTCTATTTTCATGATTTTTTCATCTTAGTTTTCTATAGTTAGCTGAATATTGTTAATGGGAGTTAATTATGGATTTATTATATCGATCGGGGTTGAAAGGGGTACTTGCAAGTACTTCTATCTCTGCTTTGATGCTGTTTTCAGGTTGTGGAAGCAGTAATAGTGATGATGCACAGGTTGGAGTGTTCCAAGATTCAGCGGTAGCAGGCTTGAACTATTCTGCTCCATATACTTCAGGGCTTACTAACAGTGCCGGAGAATTTTTTTATCTTCCGGGAGAAGAAGTCAGTTTCTCACTTGGAAAGATTTCTTTAGGTAAAGCCGTAGCCAAGTCAAATATGACGCCACTAGATATTGTTGCAGGTGCTGATGGCCAAATAACACAAGAAGTTACGAACTTACTTCGTCTTCTTCAATCATTGGATACAGATGGAGATTCCTCTAATGGGATTACCTTGCCTAATACAGATGGCTTAAATGGTACGATCGACCTTAGTGACGATGCAGCGGTAACGGCATTACTGACACAAATTGATAGTACTGCCACATTAGTGGATGCTGAAACAGCACTTGGACATTTTCAAGATACATTGGCTTCAATAGGTGGAACGATCGACTACATTGATTATTTAGGCAATACACGTACTGCAGCGGCAACAGCAGGTGCTGCCGAGTACCATACGGGAACGGGGTATGAGCATACGATGCTTGACAGTGCGGACAACAAATGTCAGAACTGTCATAATGAGTTGTATGATACATGGAAAAGTTCTATGCATGGAAAGTCATGGACAGACCCAATCTTCCAGTCCAAGTTTCAGGACTTTTTACGTACACACATAGCGAAGATAGGGAGCAATCCTACCGGTACGCTTGAATATACGGAACAGAAGTTCAAGGGAGCGGCGCAGACCTGTATCAAGTGTCATGCGCCGGGCGCGTATTATGCGGGAGATGTACAGGTGACATTAACGGCACTGGGAACAAATCCTACTACAGCTGACCTAGACGCTGCCAAAGTAAATAATCAAGATAACTCAATGGCGACAACGGGCACATTTGATCCAACTCAACCAAGCAATGTCGTATCGGTTTCCAAGTTTAACAATACTTTGTATCAGGCAAGTTTTCAGATTGGGCATGAGGCCAACAGAGAGGGTATCAATTGTGCCTTCTGTCACAGTATGGAAACAATTCGCATGATGAGTGCTTCAGGAGCCGATGGTGGTCTATACACTCTTAAAGATGCGATGCGCGTGGGACCTGTAGGAGCAATAAAAGCTGATGCAGGAGATACATTGACCTATAGTACGGATGCGCGAAGTGCTGATATGAATAAGTTTTTCCGTCTGTGGGGACCTGAAAAATATGCAGATCCATCAAATACACCGAAGGTGGGAAATTTTGATATTGCTAAAGCTAAAGACGGTCGTTATGTGATGCATAATACGGACCTAAACGGTACGGATGGGAAGGTACACTTCACAGGTGGGCCGTTTTATGGACCGTATGGTGTGACAGGAAAGTCAAATGAGAACGATTCGGATGAGACCAACCGTACGGCACATATCAATCCGGCTTTTGATACCTATACAAATAACCACTTTGGTAATAATGGCAAAGCATTATGTCTGTCGTGTCACCAGCGTTCAGCAGGGGCGGAAGTACCAACAGGTGAAGATGGCGCCGGAGAGTTTATGGAACTATGTTCGACATGGAATGCTGTGACGACAGGCAGTGATACCAACTATAATGACTCTACGTCTTCACCTAAGTGTCAAAAATGTCATATGGAACGTATTGAAGGTACGGTTCTTCATCGATGGGCAGATCCGGATACGCTTTGGACTAAAGAGGTTAATCCATCGTTGACAGAGCATTTCGATCCTGCAGATACAACAGTTGCAGCGGGAGAGAATCCGGTACGTGACGGTTGGTTGAACTCACATGCTTTCTTGGGTGCGAGCAAGACAGGTCACAAAACATCCGTAGTAGCGAAGATCAAGAGTGGATTTTCTGCATCCCTTGCAGCAAGTGAAGCCGCATCGACACTTACTGTAACAGCTACCTTAGGAAACAAGACAGCACATATGTTCCCTGGGGCTCATCCAATGCGTCGTACATTGACGCGTGTGATCGTAAAAGATGCGAATGGTGCAATGCTTCCACTAGTGACAGCAACAGGAGCTTCATCTTTTGGTGATATTACGAATACGGTTACACCGCTGAGCGGTAAGACTTTGGCAGCTAGTCAGCCGACAACTGTAACGGTCGTTGATGCCGGAAGTTCTGCACTTGATTTTCCTGGTAAAGTGGCAGACTTCAATATAGCGGGAGAAGCGGTAAGCGGTCAAAAGTTTGATGGTTCAAGTATAACAATAGTTGCTGCAGATAGCACGGTGAAGAGTCAGGTTGTCAATCCGACGACCGGAGCTATTGAAGGTACACTTAAAAATGCAGCCATTGCTACCGATACGAACCTGTCTACGTTTACACGTATCTATGGACATGAGACAGGTAAGAAGATCGGTGGTGTTTTTGTCGTCAGACCGGGGTTTGATTCAAATATGGTAGATAAAGACACCCGTCTAAGTCCAAATGAGATGGAGACCTATACATTGACCTATAATACAGCAGGTGCCGCACGTCCGTTAGATGTTACCTATAAGGTTTATTATATGCAAAAAGGTGCAGGTGGGGTATTCCCGACAACCGATGAGGGTTGGTTGGACCCTGTAGTCAATGCAGACAAGAAGCTTCTAATCACTGAAGTTTACACAAATACACAAACGGTTCAATAATGATATATACTTTGTCTAGCTTTGCTAGGCAAAGTGTGAACCACTTCTCTTCTACACTGTAGTCTTTACATTCCCAATTTCTTTTCTGCTATACTTTATAAATTGTATTACTAGATAGATTGATGTGAATCTTGTTTCTAACAACTTTGATAGGAGAGACGTTAATGAAGGTACCCCAGGAAATAGATGCATTATTTGAGCGTAAAGAAGATGCCTTACTTGTCATAGAGGGAGAATACTTCATAGAAGCAAGTCAGCGGGCCTTGGAGCTTCTTGGCATGAGCTCGGTCAATGTGATTAAGGCACTGCATCCTGCCAAGATCTCTCCGGAGTTTCAACCTGACGGGGAGTCTTCCAAACTTAAGGCCAACCATCTATTCGCACAGTTGGCGGATGAGGGCTTCATACAGTTTGATTGGCAGCATATCTCGATCTATGGAGATCCTTTTGATGTACGGGTCACGCTACGTGTCAGAGACAAAGAAGGTAAGTCATATATCGATGTGCATTGGCACGAATATTGAGAGTTTCTTAAGAGTTCGTAGGTTCATACATTCCTATGTTAGCTTTTAAGTCAGATGCGATACTATTGCAGCATTAATTAATCATAAGGTAATGTTGTGGAAGTTATTGACAGTGTTTGTGCATATTGTGGTGTTGGCTGTGATATTGCTGCCCATGTAGATGTCCAAGAAAATAAAATCAAAAAGATATTTGCACACCCTGACGGAGCTACCTCTGAAGGTAAGCTTTGTGTTAAGGGAAAATACGGGTTTGATTTTGTTGATTCCAAAGAGAGAATCAAGGTACCTAGGATTCGTAAAAGTTTCCTGAAAAAAAATCCACATATTAAAGAAAAGATAGCGGATACCTTAGTTGATTTAGATGATACATGGTATGAGTCTGATCTGGAAGCAGCGACTACTGCCGGAGCCATGAAGCTTAAAGACATCCAAGCAAAATATGGGCGTAAATCAGTATGTTCACTCGGTGGAGCCAGAAGTTCTTGTGAATCTGCTTACTACTTCCAAAAATTCACACGTTTTACGCTGGATTCTCCGCATGTCGATAACTGTGCCAGAGTGTGTCACTCCCCATCTCTTAAGGGGATGAGATTGACCATTGGTGAAGGTGCGGCCTCAAATCCGTTTGATGACATCTATAAAACAGAGTTTATGATCGTCATGGGTTCAAACACAACGGAAGCACACCCGATTGTAGGTAACCGTATGATCAAAGCGGCACAAAACGGCACGCCGATCGCATGTTTTGATGTACGTGAGATCAAACTGCATAAGTTCTCAAAATACAAAGCGATCACGCCGCACGAATCAAATCTTCTTGTCTTGAACATGATGGCCTATACGATCATTACCGAAGAGTTATATGATAAAGATTTTATTAAAAACAGAACAAAAAACTGGGAACATTACAAAGAAAATATTCTCAATGACCCTTATGCAAACCCTGAGTTCTTCAGAGAGGTTGAAGGCTATGAATATTTAGCGGATATGCTACCTGCGATCGCCCGTGAATATGCAACAAAGAAATCATTGATTCTCTGGGGACTAGGGATCACTGAGCATATAGACGGTTCATACGCAGTCATGGCAATTGTCCACCTTGCATTGATGACAGGGAATATCGGTAAAGACGGTGCAGGAGTGATGCCGCTTCGTGGACAGACAAATGTTCAAGGAGCCTGTGATATGGGTATGCTTCCTTATTACGCTCCGGATTATCAGGCACCAAAAGAGGTCGGTTTGATGACACCGCAACTGGTAGACGGTATGCTAGAAGGTACGATCAAAGGGGTTCTCAACATCGGCGAAGACATAACCCATATTCATCCAAACCTTAACAAACTTATCGAAGCATTTGAAAACCTGGAACTTATCTTTGTTCAAGAGCTGTTCATGACGGATGTTGCGAAACGTGCAGATATCGTCGTGGGTGTCAAGTCAGCCTATGAAAAAACAGGTATCTATATCAATGCCATGAGAAAGGTACATCTATCAACTCCTTTGGTACAGTCAGATTTACCGGATGATTGGGAAGTGATCAAGCTTCTTGATGACAAGATGGGTGGAAACTTCGGTTTCGAGTCTTCCGAAGATATTTGGGAAGATGTCCGTAAAACGGCGACAAACCGTTTTTCAGGAGCTTCGTATAAAGTACTAAGAGAGAACGAAAAAGCAGGTATCTCATGGCCAATTAATGACGATGGAACAGGAACACCTGTCCTGCACAGAGAAGACTTTAGGACAAAAGACGGTATCGGTGCATTTAGATACCATGGGTACACATTATCAGGGATGGTAG
>JBFEXS010000099.1:0-8027 GCA_041562555.1 Sulfurimonadaceae bacterium | reverse complement strand
GGTGAGGTGAAAACGACTAAGCTTGTCAAACGCAATAAGACAAACAAAGCAGCAGTAGATGAAAAGTTCTTGAAAAAGATCAAAAAACGCATAGAGACAAAAGATACCAAGGTCGTGAAATCCAATGAAGCGAGTTCACTTGTGAAAAACCTGAAACTTTCTAAACAAAATATTAAAGTTGTAGGTGATTCTTCAGGTGTTAAAGACGAATATCTAGCTAAAATACATGCAGAAGTGTATGCTAAGTTTAATCCATTATCGAATCAGGTCGCAAAAGTCAGGTTGGATATTGACGCGTATGGAACACTGGTTTCCTATAGGGTCTTGGCATACTCAAATGATGCACTTTTTAATGAAGCGGTTGATAATTGTTTACAATCTTTGGATAAGTTTCCAATGAACCCTGATAAAAAATCCATTAGTGTAGACATTATACTTGTTGGTAAGGAATAAATTTGAAAAAAATACTTTTAACACTTTTTATGATGACAGGCCTTTTTGCTGCTGATGCAACCATTGAGGTCATCAAGAAGGTGGATAAACTGCCTTCTATCTCCGTCGAAGATGCTTCGATCAATTATCAAACAACGCTTACAAAGAAGTTCTTCAAGGTTTTGACCAGTGACTTGAATGTGCTTTCCATCTTTAATGTATATGACAATTATACTACGAACGATTATGATGCCGATGATGTCGTAGCAGCCAATGCAAAACGCGATTATGTACTTCGTTATCGTCTTCGTCAGGATGATGAAGGTAACCTGAATTGTGATTATAAACTGCTTTCAGCTGCTGATTCAAAGGTGATGCGTGAAAAGAACTTCCGCATTCAAAAAGAGAACCTGTATGTGTTTTTAGTGCACAATCTCGCAACGGATATTAATGATTTTATCGGTGCGGAAGATGTGGAGTGGATGAAGTCTTATGTACTTATCTCTCGTTTGACCGGGGCCAATGAGAGCGAGATCGTAATCTCTGACTATACACTAACCTACCAGCATGTGATCGTCAAAGGTGGCCTGAACGTATTCCCACATTGGGCAGATGATGGACAAAATGCATTTTATTACACGGTGCTTGATGCGGCCAAGCCGACACTGTACAAGATGAACCGACGTACAGGTCAGAGTGAAACGATTCTATCAAGTGATGGGATGATGGTCTGTTCAGATGTGAGCAAGGATGGTTCAAAGATCCTTGTCACGATGGCTCCAAACGGTCAACCTGATGTCTATTTGTATGATATACAAACAAAACAGCTACAGCAGCTTACTGACTATAGCGGAATTGATGTCGGTGCACAATTCCTAGAGAACGATACAGAGATCGCTTTTGTCTCAAATCGTCTTGGATATCCTAATGTTTTTTCCAAACGCATCGGTTCTCGCGGTGTACAGCAGATGGTATATTATGGCAAGAGCAATGTCGCATTGGCGGCATACAAGAATTACATCGTTTATAAATCCCGTGAGAGTGCAAATGAATTTGCCCGAAACACGTTTAACCTGCATCTTATCAGTACACGTTCAGACTTTATCCGCCGTTTGACTGCAACAGGAATTAATGAGTTTCCACGGTTCTCGGATAATGGAGATTCAATAATCTTTATTAAAAATTACAAAGCTGAGTCATCGGTGGGGATAATTCGTCTAAAACAGAACAAAAGCTTTCTATTTCCGCTAAAAATTGGTAAGATACAGTCAATAGATTGGTAAGGTGAGAATAATATGAGCAATAAAACATTAAGAGTACTGGCTGTCGATGATGATATGATCAATCGTAAATTGATCAAATCAATGTTGATGAAAACGGATAACGTAGCAGAAGTCATTGAAGCCGGAAATGGGATGGATGCGCTCGATATCTTAAAAAAAGACACAAGTATCGATATGGTATTGCTTGATATTATTATGCCGATCATGGGCGGCATCGACTTCTTGAAAGTTGCACGTTCTGATGAACAGATGAAATCGATCCCGGTGATCGTTTTGACTACTGATGAGACGATTCGTGCCGAAGCATTAAACGAAGGTGCAAATGACTTTTTGACAAAGCCTATCCGAGAAAAGGATATCGTCGCTAAAATGGAAAAACTTATTCTCTAAGCTCTTAGAGAAAAGTATCAACCTTCTTTCAAACTCCCTATATTAAGCCTTCCTGAGCTTTTAAAATACACATAAAAGCGTAAAAAAAACAATAAAATCTCCTAATTATTATTGATTTGTAGAGTTTTTTAGCTACACTATATGTATTAATATTCTTAATCTTATTTCAGGACACATAATGGATTTTTCAAATATACTTGACATGATTACCGATACGATCAGTATGATCACTGCATCTATCCCTAACCAGCTTTTTGGTATTGATACACTTTACATTGTCTCAGGTCTTGTCCTTGTTATTATTCTAGTCTGGATGCTGATGAAATTGAAGAAGCCTAAACAGACCCGTGAGCTTAAAGACCCTGTAGCAGAAGAGAACACGCAAGTAGAAGATGAAATTTCTGAATCAGAAGAAGCCAATGATGATGAAGCAGAGACCTTTACCGAAGAAGATGGGTTCATGCCTTCAAATATCCCGCAAGAGATTCAGGTAACTGAGGGAGATACGCCAGAATCTGAGATTCAAGAAGAGGTGCATGAAGTACAAGATGAATCAGTATCGGTTGAAGAGACTCCTGAACCGGAATCTGTACCTGAGACGAAGGCAGAAGCGGCACCTGCACGTAAAGCAGACGGTGTGGTGCGTAAGAAGCGTGAATCGACTCGAAACGGCAGAAAGATAACAAAGGCCGACTTTGCCGAGTTTAGCGGGAAGCGTATCCTGATCGCCGAAGATAATCTCATCAATCAAAAGGTGATCAATGGTGTACTTAACGAGTCAGGTATCGATGTGGTCATGGCTGACGACGGCCAGTTCGTCATGGAGATATTAGAGAAGGATAGTGATTTTGAGATCATCCTGATGGATGCGCATATGCCGCGCATGGACGGATTTGAAGCGACCCGTGCTATTCGTGAGAACCCTGCATATGATCATATCGTGGTGGTTGCATTAAGCGGGGACACAGCAGTGGATGATATCCGTCATATGACTGAGGCGGGGATGGAAGAGCATCTGGAAAAACCATTGAAGATGGATGCATTATATGATGTGATGTCCATGTATTACAGCATGGATGAGGAAGAGGCCGCTTCCTCGGAGACAGCTGTTGAAGAGCTTGAGATAGAGGTCGATGTTAATGACGTGGCCTGCTTGGATTATGATTTGGGTCTGGAGATCTGCGGGAATGACGAAGAAATGTATAAAGAGCTGTTAAAAGAGTTCTTTATCGGCTATAAAGACTCTTCAAAACGTATGCGTGATGCTTTGGTACAAAAGAACTACAAAGAGGCCCAATCTATCTTGATAGATGTCAAGGGAACCGCTTCAAACCTTGGAGCAAAGCAGTTTATCATGATCACTGAGAAGTTCTTGGAAGCTCTTTCCAAAGGAGATACGGCTTCTTATTCCCAACTTTTCAAAGATTATCAAAACTATCTTCTGGCACTGCTGAAAAGTATCCAGGCTGCCTTTAAGGTCTAGGACCTTAATCTTCGTTTTTCCCTTCGTTTAGTATAATTCTGCCCATTACATTCAAAAGATCAATCATGCAAAGAATACAAGCACAAGATGCGACTGCTATTAGGGCAGAAGAGTTAATTACCCATTTACAGGACTATTTCGTCTCAAGACTTAATGATTTAAGCAAAGAGATAGGCGAGGATAAGCCTTTTGAGCCGATTGAGTGGTTTCGTGCCGGAGGTAAGTTTGGGGGCGGCGTTCGTTTTGTTGCAAGGGATTCAAGCCTGTTTGATCGCGGTTCAGTCAATATGTCACAGGTACAATATGAAAATGATGAGACAAAGCAGCTCAATTCGGCGACAGCACTCAGTACCATTATACACCCGAGCAACCCCCATGCCCCGTCGATGCATATGCATATTTCATGGACTCAGATGAAAGACGGCCGAGGGTATTGGAGGATGATGGCGGATCTGAACCCATCGATCTGCAAGGATGAGGACAGAGGGTGTTTTGAGGAGTGCCTGCGTAAGAGCAGTGGTGTTCTATATGAGGAAGCATCCGCCCAGGGAGATAAATATTTCTTTATCCCTGCACTGGGTCGCCACCGGGGTGTGTCGCATTTTTATCTAGAGAACTTTAATTCGGGAAATGCTTCTGCAGATACAGCTATGGCAAAGCGTTTAGGCGAAAATGTGGTGGATACCTATATCGGGATCATCAAAGCGCGTATATTGGAGCATGCGGATTACACCCAGGAGGACAGAGATCAGCAGCTGGCCTACCATACGCTCTATCTCTTTCAGGTCTTGACTCTGGATAGAGGAACGACATCGGGTCTACTGGTACATGACGAGAATGATGTAGGAATAATGGGGTCTATCCCGTCTCATGTGGATAGAGAACTCCTGCGCTCATGGAAAGACCGTACACCTGTTGAGCAGAAGGGTCTGGTGGAAGCTTTGGCGGCATGTCTGGAGGAAGACGGTGTGGTCGAGAATACACAAAAGGCTGCCTTGGCGAAAACGGCACGTGAGTTTTATATTGCTCATCCTGAAGCGTTAAAGGTCCAGGCATCAGGAAACGTAGCAGTCCCGACGGTACAAAATCATAAGTAAGAAAGTTCCTAAGCAGACTTCTTACGGTCAACGAGAGAAGTGTTATCGATGCTTCAGACCGATGAGCTCCTGTATGTGCTCTTACATCAAGCCAATCTCCACACAGACGAAGTTTGTCATTTTGATGCATACGCATGAGTTCAAAAAGGTCAAGAATGCCACCGGACATTTCACACATCTCTCTCTTGAAAACTCCGAACTCTTTGTAGACACCAGTTTTGCAGATCATAAAGCGGTGAATGCACTGTTGAAAGCCTATAATTGTTATGTGCTTTATCCCTCAAACGAGAGTATTGTCCTTAATGAGACATCCCTTGTGAAGGAGGATAAACAGAACCTTATCTTTATTATTGACTCGACTTGGCACAATGCAAAAAAGCTTTTACGAGATAGTCCGAATATTCAGGCACTTCCCAAAGTCTCTTTTCAGCATACCAAGAACTCCGGCTATAGGATCAAAGAGCAGCCGATGGACTTATGTCTGTCTACGATAGAGTCTACCCATTGTGTCTTGGAACTGCTAACTCTGAATGGAGTTGAGAAACTTTCTTCAATTGAGCTTGATGGGTTCTTGAAGCCTTTTAAAAAGATGGTAGAGTATCAGGTGAAGTGCACGACCTTGGAGAATAAATCTCCACGGTTTAGAGTGTAGAGTTTAACGTGTCTTGAACTGTATATCCCATTTTTTCTTCAAGAAAGTCTATGAAAAAGGTGTATAATTTTATACTCAGATTGAAACATTAAAGATGTTTATAGATCGATTGTGCGGGTCTGTTTATGCTTGTTTACGAGGAATATCAATGGGCAATACACTTAAATCACATAAAGGGTTTCTTGATATTCTCAAGCACCTTATCCGTAAGCCTTCTGTTGTTGGGGCGGAACACCCTTTTTTTCTTTCACTTAAACGTGAACTTGATGAACTTGGAGTCAAAACAACATTGTATGAAGGCCTGTTAGTTGCCGAAGGCAAGTCTCCTGAGAGTGGAATGCTCTCTGCACATATTGACCGACATGGACTGATCTGTACAGGTCCCAATGAGTTTCAATATGCGGCATTCATGACACAAAACCGTAGTGATCTGACGGGAGACTCTATAGCTGAACAAACCTATATGAGTATTTTTGAACGCTTTAAGGATGAGGCGGTACAGGCTTATGAACCTTGGTCGGGAAGTTATCTTGGTTTAGGCGTGATCGATAATGCCTATATCTGCGAGCGGCGGAAAAACCTGGTCTTTGAAGTTAAAGGACTTGAGCATCTAATACCCGGAACACCGGTGGCATTTGTAGACTCCCTGACGAATAAGAATGGTCTTCTCTCCGCACAATTGGATAATGTCCTCAGTGCAGCCATTATTATCTATCTTTACAAATGTGGTTATACCGGTACGGCATTCTTTACTGCACAGGAGGAGGCCGGAAGGAGCTGGCGCTTTTTATTGGAGTGGTTCCGCCGGTTTGATAAGACAACGGATCGATTGCTCGTTCTTGATACCAGTCCGTACCCGGATCGTGAAGAAGCAGATAAGCAGCATATTGTACTTCGTCATCGGGATGCGAATGCAAAATTTGATATCTCTTTTGGAAAAGAGATAGAAAAGCTTTGCAGTACCTTGAAGATCAGTCATAGCTATAAAGATACCTATATCAAACGTAATAACAAGATCCGTAGCGAAAGTGGTCTGAAAAAAACATCACTTGGAAGTACGGAGATGGGTAGGATCATCGCAGCGAGTAACGGAAGTATTCAGGGGACAACACTTCAGGTCCCTACAACGGGGTATCATACCACATCGGAAACGGTTTCACTCGAAGCCGTTACAAAGATGCTGGAACTGCTCAAACACATGTATATAGATGATTAGCAAGAGCAGAGGCGGGTGATGGATTATCAAGGTATACTGGATGAGATCAAAGAGGAGATCACCCCGTATCTGACACAGGGTAAGGTGGCTGATTATATACCTGCCCTGGCGGAGGTTGATCCTCATCAGTTTGGGATGTCCTTGACACTGTTTGACGGCAGTACATACAGTGTGGGGTCATGCGATACCCTTTTCTCTATTCAAAGTATTTCCAAAGTGTTTAGTTTTACACTTGCACTTAAATTTTACAGTACAGACCTGTATAGACGGATCGGGCATGAGCCGTCGGGGAATCCATTTAATTCTCTCGTACAGTTGGAATATGAACAGGGCAGGCCGAGAAATCCTTTTATCAATGCAGGAGCAATCAATGTGACGGATGCCCTGATCAGTCATTATGGGGACTCAACAAAGGCATTTGCCGAGATATTGGGTTTTGTACGTGCCATTTCTGATGAACCCACCATCAATGTAAATACCACAGTAGCGGACTCTGAGATGGAACACGGGTTTAGAAATCTGGCTTTAGCCAATTTGATGAAAAGTTTCAATAACCTTGATAATGATGTCACGCAGGTGGTGCAGACCTATTTTAACCATTGTGCCATTGAGATGAATACGAAGATGCTTTCTCGTGCCATGCTCTATTTGGCAAACCATGGTACAGATCCTATAACTCATGATGTGTTTATTACAGCATCACAGGCCAAACGTATCAATGCGGTCATGTTGACCTGCGGACATTATGATGCATCCGGGGATTTTGCATTCCAGGTGGGATTGCCGGGAAAAAGTGGTGTTGGTGGAGGTATAGTCGCGGTAATACCAAAGCAAATGGGGATCTGTGTATGGTCACCGGGTCTAAACGCTCAAGGGAACTCTTTAGTGGGAACAAAAGCACTTGAACTGTTTACAACAAAGACAGGCTTATCTGTATTTTGATACGTATTTCATAGGTTTTCTTGCGATTAAATCGCGCGTATGACCTGTTTGAGACCATCCAGCACTTGAGTACATCCATCCAGATATTTTACCGAAAGTTCCATCAACCCTGAACGTTTATCCTTATCATCTCCGTGAATCAGTCTGGAGATCAGTTCAGGATAGGCATTTCGGATCTGCTTAGCCGTATCGTTAAACGGCTGCATGATATATTCGATCAATGTTCCCACGATAGGCACAAAGAAAATCACTGCGAGCATGGCACCGGCTATTCCTCCGGTGAACTCAACCCAATCCGGTACACCTGTAAAGGTATACCACCAATAATAAAAAATGTTTTGTTGTGACATATAAAGCTGGGAGGCAGCATAAGAGCCGCCAAGGGCACCAAGTCCCCGAGAGAGCTCACCGACAAGACCGGTAGAGATACTCAGGTCGAGTAAAAAAGAGCTTGCTTTTGTACTGAGTCGTTTGAGTTGCGTCACTTGAAGGGCTTTGAGTGCGATCTCATCTTTCCATTCTTGGGTACAGG
>JBFEXS010000098.1:0-8349 GCA_041562555.1 Sulfurimonadaceae bacterium | reverse complement strand
GATCTCATGATAATTCCCACGCTTGCCTGTAATCTTTAAGAAGATATTGACTTTGGCATAGGCCTTGTATTTTTTCATTTATGTTTGAAACCACTCATAAAGTCCTGGAGACTTCCCAGTTGATCGGTTGTACCTGATGCCTGTTTGTTGACATCGGCAACTGCTTCTTTAAGCTCTTCACGTAAGATAGTAATATCCGAAGGTGCCTCGATGCCAAGTTTTACGGCACCTTTTTCAATGCCCATGATTTTGATCTTTATATTGTCGCCAAGCCAGATGGCTTCTTCAAGTTTGCGCGATAAAACTAGCATAAGGGCACCTTGTTTAATAAATATGACACTTTCGTATCGTTGATCTCTATAATGGCAGCCAGATGCTCATCATGGAGTAGATAGATCCCGTCTTCTTGATGACTGAGATCGTGAATGGAGATCTTTTTACCAAGCCAGACATCTGAAATATCTGCGTTGAATTGAATCCTTGACATGGAAAGTGCATCCAAGACAGGAATAGATTTTTCATTATTATAGCAAAAGCTTCCTTCTTTTAAACGCTCTAAAGCGCTTAAAGAACCATCAACGCCAAGTTGATGTGCGATCATTTCGCCCAGTGAGCGGATATAGGTTCCCTCACTTACCGTAGCCTCGAAGGTGACGAAGGGATGGGCATAATGGATAAGCTCTATCTCATGGATGGTAGAATGGATGGTGTTTAGTTTGACTTCTTCACCTGAACGGGCCAGGTCATAGGCGCGTTTTCCATCTATCTTCTTTGCCGAAAACTTGGGAGGAAGGTACTCCAGTTCCCCTAGGAGGGACTGAAGTACAGAGCGTATCCGTTCCTCTGAAAATGCAGGAATAATCTTCGGATCACTCACGCCCTCTATATCAAGGGTGTCCGAATACGCTCCAAGCCACAAGGTGGCACGATAGCTCTTGGGAGACTTGTCTAAAAAACGGAAAAAACGGGTAAAGCTTCCGAACGCGACAATGAGAACTCCCTTCGCAAAGGGGTCTAGAGTTCCGGAGTAACCGGCTTTTTTTACGCCATACTTACGTTTCAGACGACCCAAAAACTGATTGGAACTGAGCCCGGTGGGTTTATAGGCAACAAAGATTTTGTTCACTAAAGTCTCTCAACGAAGGAGGAGAGTATGTCTCTGTGCGATCCCCCGAAATTAATCTTCAGTTTGAAGTCCTTGTCTGCTTTGGAAACACCCAGGATTCGCCCGGCTCCAAAGATCTTGTGACGTACCAGGTCCCCTTTTTTGAAAGAAGTGTTTTTCTCCAGGACAAAAGAGCCTTCGCATAAACCTGTCTCTTTGAAAAATCGGCTTTTACTGAGTTCGGTACGGCGTCCTTTATAAAAACGGCTTTCAACGTGGCTCATGGTAAGTTCCGACTCAGCCCTGGTAATAGCGACATACCCCAAACGGCGTTCTTCTTCAGTATCGGATCCATCACCGATTAAAGGCAAGAAGCCTTCTTCCAGACCGATGATAAAGACGTGTTTGAACTCCAGCCCTTTGGACGCATGAATACTCATGATATAGATACTCTCCCCTTCGACCTGGTCCTGCTCGCTTTGCAGCGTCAGTTCATTTAAAAACTCATCCAGACTGGTAGAAGGGTTCTGTTTGATAAAGTCTCTGAAGAGACCATAGAACTCATCTATATTGCTCAGTCTGTCCTGGGCATCAGGCATACTCTCATAAATAGATTTGATCTTGAAGCTCTCTTCTAGAATATCGATGAAGTCATAGGAAGAGTCTCGTGCTGTTTTCGCAACGGCCTGGATCTCTTTAACCAGCTTTTTTACCGTTGCCGTGTTTTTCTTTTTGATAAGGGATTCAAGTTCGGCAATGGATGAAGTGTCTATAAATTCAAAGATCGACTTTGACTGTTCCATTGCAGCGAGTTCCAGCTTGTCGATGGTCGCTTTCCCGAGACCGCGTTTGGGTTTATTGATGATACGTTTGAGCGAAAAAGAGTCATGTACATTGGTCACGACACGAAGATAGGATATCAGGTCTTTAATCTCGGCTCTGTCATAAAAACGAAGCCCGCCGACCAGTTTGTAGGGAACGCGATGACGGGAGAGCCCCTCTTCCAGAGAGCGGCTTAGGGCATTGATACGGTAAAGAACAGCGATATCATTAGCCTTTTCCCCGGATTCGAGAAGCTTTTTGATAGCGGTAGCGATCTTGTTGGCTTCTTCACCTTCATCATGGGAAGACATCGTAGTGATTTCTTTTCCACTTCCCTTAGTGGAGATAAGCTCTTTACCTAAACGATTTCGATTATGTTCGATAAGCGCATTGGCCGCTTTCAAGATCGGTTCGGTAGATCGGTAGTTCTTTTCGAGTTTTATGACATGGGTATCTTTGAAGTCTTTGTCAAACTCCAGGATATTTCGGATATTTGCCCCGCGCCAGCCATAGATACTTTGATCATCATCCCCGACTACACAAAGATTGTTATGGGATGAACAGAGTTTGCGTAAGAGTCTGAATTGGAGTTCATTGGTGTCTTGATACTCATCGATCATGATATATTGATAACGTTCGCTGGTCTCTTTGGCAAGGTCTTCATGTTCATTTAGAAGCTTGTAGGTCAATGAAAGCAGATCATCAAAATCCACGAGATTGTTTTCGAGCAGATGCGCTTCATACTGTTCGTATATCTTGGCGATCTCTTTGTAGTTTTTCAGTTCAGCCTGTGCATATGCTTCATCGGGTGAGAGCAGGGAGTTCTTGTAACGGGATATTTCGCTTGAGATAAGAGGTAAGGGCACTTCTGAGTTGAACTTTTTGATGATCCGTTTCTTGTCTTCGGTATCTATGACGACAAAGTTGTTCTTACGTCCAAGACGGCTGATGTGGAATTTCAAAAAGAGCAGACCAAATTTATGAAAGGTACATAACAGTGGCGGATAAGAAGTGGGTTTGATCATGGAAAGTGCACGTTCACGCATCTCTTTTGCCGCTTTGTTGGTAAAGGTCAAAGTAAGCGTATTGGATGCAGGTACACCGACGACGTCCAGGAGGTAAGCCAGACGAGATGTGATCGTCTTTGTCTTCCCGCTTCCCGCCCCTGCCAGTATCAGCATAGGTCCGTCTATCTTTTTAACTGCTTCACTCTGTGACTCGTTTAGGTCCGTAAAAATCTCTTCCATTTATCATATCCAAGTGTGCTAATATTCTCTCGTCCATGAGAGACTGAGTAATATTGTTATAGTTATATTGATTATAACTAAATTTTAATGAAATATTACAAAAGTATTGCAATGTTTATAATTTTGGGTTATACTTTCAACTATAAAAATATCTTATGGGAATCATTATGTTAAAAGATTTTGCAAAATTACACACTTTTTTGACGGTAATCAAAGAAAAAAGTTTTTCTAAAGCTTCCGCGAAATTAGGGATTTCACAGCCGGCAGTTACACAACAGATCAAGTTTATCGAAGACTATCTGGATACAAAAATTGTTGAGCGTAAAAAGAACGGTATTAAATTGACGAAAGAGGGCGAAGACCTGTATAGAATCGCTATCCGTCTTGAAAAGGCAATCGCATCTTCTGAAAAAGAGCTCTTAAAGATCATCAATAAAGAGTTCACGTTTGTACTTGGGTCTTCTTTCGCGATCGGGAATTATGTGATTCCTCCGCAAATCCAAAAGATCAAAGAGAAAATCGATAATGAAGTATACCTTCGCGTAGGTCAGTCTGAAGACATCATTGATCAGCTTGAAGATAAAAAAATTGATATCGCATTGATCGAATCAGCAGTATTTAGAGAGGGGATCATCTATAGAGAATGGTTGGAAGATGAGCTTGTCATATTCTCAAACCAGCCTATTCCAAAACAGTTGAAACGTGAAGACCTGTATAAATTTGACTGGATCTGTAGGGATGAGAACTCACACACACGTAAATTGACTTCAGAAGTGTTTGAAGAGATCGGTGTAGAGTGTTCAAGTTTCAACGTAATCGGTGTCGTAGGTAGCCCTACCGCGATCAAAGAGTCAATCACTCATGCTGATCCGCATGCACCGCGCCCGGTCGTCTCGGTTATGTCACGTTACGTATTGGCGGATGATGTCGCGGCCGGACGTATCTATGAAGGACGCATCAAGGGGTATAAGATCTTGCGTAAGTTCTATATCGCATATACCAAAGACCGTAAACACGACGCGTTTATCGATAACGTCGTCTCTTTCCTGCTGAACATCCGCTCCATATAACCTGCCAAGCCTTGCGGCTTAGGCAATACCCCCTTTTTTTTGTTACACTTTCAGAATGAAAAACTATTTACGTGCAACAGCAATCATAGATTATTCGCATCCTGCTATCGATCTTTTGGCCAAGCAGCTTTCTGAGGGGGCAAGGGATGATGTCGAAATCGCAAAGAACTGTTTTGAATATGTCAGAGACGAGATAGCACATACCGGGGACAAGTGCTCTTCCGAGGTAAGTGTAAAAGCCAGTGAGGTGCTATTTAAAAGGACCGGTTGGTGTTATGCAAAGAGTCATCTTCTTGCTGCATTGCTACGTGCCAATAAGATACCTGCAGGATTTTGCTATCAACGTTTGCATTGCAATGAGTATAGGGACGGGAGCTATTGCCTGCACGGCCTTAATGCGATCTATTTACAGGCATATGGATGGTATCGAGTTGATGCACGGGGGAATAAAGAAGGGGTAGATGCCCAGTTCATTCCGCCCAAAGAGCAGCTTGCCTTTGTGTTGGAAGAGGGAGAATATGACCTTGATACGATCTATGAGGACCCATTGCCAAAGGTGGTGGAATTGCTTTCTCAGGAATATGGGGTAATGATCAATAACTTCCCTGATGTAGAATACTGAAGCGATCGTCTATTTCAAAAACTTCTTGTTTTCAGGATTGGAAAGTAGGGCTTCCATGGAAGAGCGTTCACCGCTTTTTTCAGCCTCATTGTTCTTTGCTTTGGTCTGAAAGGTCTCTTGAGGAGAAGCCAGGTTGACAAAGATGGGGGTCTCATCAATGATAATCTGCATAATACCTAGAAGAGGAACCGTTACTACACTTCCTAGGTTCTCACTTCCAAACCCTGCCTCAAAGACCAAGGTGTCATTATCGATACGGGCACTTTCAAAGGTATAGCCTGCAAGAAAGAAAAGAGTCATCGGACGAAACTCGGAAGTTATTTCTGAAGGAAGTTCGGGAGAAAAGTTGAGGGTCTCCACTTTACACAAGATGCCAAAGTTCTGGTCCGTATCAAAGAGATGGCTTAAAAGTTCGACAATGTGTTTTTGCATTAATTGTGCGTAATTGCGATCTTTTAGTACATCATATAACATCTTCTGGACTCCTGTTTATGAAATTATAGCATTTTCTACGACTTTGAACCCCACCATCGCATTCAGCAGGCCGATTTTCTCAAAAGTATCTATTTGCGTATAGGAAATATCGGCTTCAATCAGTTTTCCCTGGTCCAAAAACCGTTGGCGTGTCGTACCCTTGAGAAGAGGAACCCTTGGAGTCAGCCACTGTGCGCCGTCATAAAAACAGATGTTTGCGATGCTGGTATCGGTGATGAGCCCATCTTTGACAATGATGATCTCATCGGCAGAGCCTTTTTGGGTCAATAAGGCATTGATATCTTCTCGGTCGGCATATTTGAGTGTGTAATCAATATTTGAATGAATCAGTTTAAAATGCCTGATATCCTTTTCTTGATAGGGAAGGTACTCAATCTTTTCAACAGTGTCACAATAGAGAACACGACACCTGTACAGACCATGTCTCGGAGGATCCAGTCTCAGTATAAGAGGTGTATCGTATCCCAGTTGGTCACGAGAATAATCAATGCGCTTTTGGTGATAATCAAGGTACAGTGGAAGACCATCAAAACATTTGATGGTCTCTAAAAGAAGGGCAGATGCAGCCATTTAGTCGTTTGTAAACAGTTCGGTTGAGAGATAACGCTCTCCCGTATCACATAGGATAGTGACGATTGTTTTACCTTTATTTTCCGGACGGAAGGCAATCTGCTTGGCGGCAAAGACGTTTGCACCCGCAGAAATACCTACCAGTAAGCCTTCCTTTTTTGCAAGATCACGGGCAGTTGCCATTGCTTCTTCATTGCTGACTTGGATGACTTCACCATAGATCTCCGTATTCAGATTGTCCGGTACAAAGCCCGCTCCGATACCCTGGATCTTATGTGGACCGGGTTTACCGCCTGACAAGATAGGCGAGTCGCTTGGTTCAACGGCAAAGATCTGTATGTTTGGAAGTTCTTGCTTGAGTACTTCACTGGTACCGGTTATCGAGCCACCCGTACCTACTGCAGCGACAAAGATATCCAGGTGTTTATCTGTATCATTAAGGATTTCGACGGCGGTGGTACGTCTATGGATATCCGGGTTGGCAGGATTCTGAAATTGTTGCAGTATATGGGAATTGTCGATTTTCGCCTCAAGTTCACCGGCTTTGTCAATGGCACCCTTCATACCAAGCGGTGCAGGAGTCAGTACCAGCTCTGCACCAAGTGCTTTGAGAAGGTTCCGACGTTCCATGCTCATTGACTCGGGCATCGTCAGTATAAGTTTAAGGTCCAGAGCAGCACAGACCGAAGCAAGTGCGATACCCGTATTCCCGCTTGTTGGTTCGATGATGGTCGTGTCTTTGTTGATAGTTCCATCTTCCAAAGCAGTATATACCATGTTAAATCCAATCCTATCCTTGACTGAAGAGGTCGGGTTCATGAACTCACATTTTCCCAAGATAGTACAACCGGTTTCCTCAGAAGCTTTATTAAGGCGAACAAGGGGTGTATTGCCGATAAGCTCTGTCACATTTTTTGCAATTTTCATTCAATTATCCTGATACTAAGTTGGAACAATGATAGCTTTTATAAGATAAGAAGGAGTTAAACTTTACCTTTTTAATCAGGTTTAAGGGTAGATGATGCCTCCACCCGCATTATTGGCTGCATGTATGATGACGGTGTTGTTTTTCTTGGCATAAAATTGCATTAGTAAGCGTTGTATGGAAGGTTCGATCGATGGCATGAACCAGGCATTGTTACTGGTGGCAATCATATATTCTGGTTGAGTTTCAAAAAGCTCATGGCAGGTCGCTTCATAGCAAATGGCATTACGAAACTGCGTACCTCTGATGAAAAAATCACTTGGTTCACTTGCACTGAGATAATCAGAAGCGCCTCCGAAAACCAATCTATTGATCGGTTTTGCCAAGAAAGAGGGAAGGGGAATGTACTCTCCAAAGGGAACGAGGATCATTTTTTTGGCGATTTGTATTTTCCCTTGGTCGAAAAAATAGGTGGCATTGAAATTTTGCCTGTTCTCATAAAAGAGACTCCCCGTGACGATAGAGATCTGATGGCTTTTGAGTCTTAACTCATCCATCAGTGCAATGTCATGGTTTAAGAACATGGGAAAAGCACTTTCGGGCAGTATGACAAGCTCCTTATTATCGGCAATAGCACGGTCAATAGCTTGAAGGTTCTCTTTTATAATCCGCGGCAAGGACAAGGGGTCCCATTTATCTGACTGTTGAAGGTCCGTCTGGACAAGTGCTATATCAAGAGGAAGCTTGTGAGGTGCAGGCGTTGAAAAACTGAGTGCAGGCAGTAATAAGAAGGTGAAAAGATAGCCTTTTCTGTCCTTGAAGTGCACCATTAACGAGAGAGAAACAAGTACAAGAGCATATTGCCATTTCTCAATGCCGATATAGCTGTTGACAAAAAGAAGCTCAGGTTGTAACCAGTTGAAATCAAAGGGTTCGAACAGACTAAGGACAAAAAGCATGAAGGCACGTAGAAGGGGATGCGAGGGCCAGGAAACAAGCCAGAAAATAAAGGCATAAATACAGGCAAATCCAAGTGCGACAAGAGGAAGAGCCCAGCTCATGCCGTAATAACGGAAACTAAACCCAATCCAGTAAAACCATAACAGACCGATAAAAAAACCGGCGATCAGCAGAGTCTTTCTGGGAGATGTGATGAGCAGATAAAAGGCGTAAAGTCCTAAAAGTGTGTTCATCAGATAAAACTCAAAGCCAAAATGAAAACTATAGATAAATGCTGAGAAGCAAAGGGCTAAAGTCAAAGCACGTCTCACATCGACTAGGGGGAAAAAGTTTTTGAGTTTTTGCATTATGAAGGTCTTGTTTCTTGGTATTATAGCAAAAGTTTTTTTTCAAAAACCAGGCTTGTCTTTTTATAAGAAAACATGATATCATGTGTGAAAGGAAGTTGTGATGCGTATACTGTTTCTTACAATGATCTTGGTGATGTTCGTTCATGGAAGCGAGTCGTATAAATTCGGTGTTTTCCCTCATAT
>JBFEXS010000097.1:0-8519 GCA_041562555.1 Sulfurimonadaceae bacterium | reverse complement strand
GCTACAGCGGGTATCGATTAAGCGAACTTTACCGTTTTGCTTCCATGGTAAAAAGAGATAAGTTATGAGATTGGCATCCCCTTTCCTTTTAAAGGAACTAGGTGTTTTAGGGATGAATGCACGTAATATCGATTATATCAGTAAGTACAATGATCGTAAACTCTATCCTCTGGTTGATGATAAATTAAAGACGAAGAAGTTGGCACAGAAATATGGGCTTAAAAGTCCTGAATTGTTTGGTTATATTGAATATCAAGCGCAGATTCGAAAACTCAAAGAACTACTTCCAAGTACAGAAGGATTTGTACTTAAACCTGCGCAGGGTTCGGGTGGCAAAGGCATTCTGATCATTGTCCGTCAAGATGAAAAAGGATACTATAAGGCCAGCGGAGAGCGCATTGATTTTCATGAGTTGAAACGTCATGTGTCAAATATCTTAAGTGGCCTGTACTCCTTGGGAGGAAAAGATGATGTAGCCTTGATAGAACGGGTGATCGCTTTTGATAATGTCTTTGAGGACTTTAGCTTTGAAGGGGTTCCTGATATTCGTGTCCTCGTTTATAAAGGGTATCCTGTTATGGCGATGATGCGCCTATCCACATCAAAAAGCGATGGTAAAGCGAATTTACATCAGGGTGCCGTTGGGGTGGGAATTGATATTGTCACCGGTAAGGCTATCTCGGCCATCCAGTTTGACAGGCCCATTGAAAAACATCCGGATACGGAGAAGGCCTTTGCCTCTTTAGAACTTCCCTATTGGGATCAGATACTTGCCTTAGCAGCCAGAGCATATGACATGACGGATCTTGGATATCTTGGCGCAGATATCGTCTTGCAAAAAGATGAGGGACCGATGCTTTTGGAGTTGAATGCACGGCCGGGACTTGCAATACAAATCGCAAATGATAAGGGGATTCTGCAACGGCTTGCACGGGTGGATGAGGTGTCTCATGAACACAAGAACGTGCAGGAGCGTATAGCTTTCGCCCTGGCAAACTTTGGAGTCGAACATGATTAGGATATTGATTTTTTCAATTGGGATGATAGCTCTTTTGTACGGAGAGTCAGCTTCAAGGACAGAAATAGGGTCTAGAGCATACATTAAGCTGGTGGATGTTGATATGGATTATCTTGCCCGTATTGACTCCGGGGCGAGAATCACCTCTTTACATGCCGTCAATATTCGCTTGGATGGGGACAAGGGACTGATTGAGGTAAAAAGACCTCAAAAACTCAAAGGGATACCTTTTAACGAAAAAGTTAAAAATGAAGAGTATAAGCAAAACATAGGGCGGCTTATTCGTTTTGACACTTTGAATGAAAAAGGGGAACTGAAACATTTTAAAGCACGGGTGTATAATGTTGCAAAAGTACGTAATGCCCAGGGGATCGAATATCGTTATGTCATACGTTTAGGTTTGCAATACAAAGGTGTCCTCAAGTATAAAGAGGTCAATTTAAGGGATAGAAGCCAGATGTCGTATAAATTACTCGTTGGCAGAAACTGGTTAAATGATGATTTTGCGATAAAGACAGATGTGGATGTGAAAACAAGATGAGGAGAGAAAGCCTGGGGTCAATTCCCTCGTGAGCCCGGCTTAATCGCTTCACTTTTCCCCTCTTTACAAAGCGGACACTCTTCAGGAGTGTACATCTCAAATGTAAAGTCTTCCAGCGCAAAAAACGGTACGCCGTCTGGAAGTTTACAATTTGGCTTTTTTGCCACATCAGAGTTTTGACGTTCACAGAAACCACGGTTTGCCAAAGCCGCAAAACCTACGACGATACCACCCATTGACTCAACGGCTGCAGCCGCTTCCATAGCTGATCCACCTGTTGTAATGATATCCTCGCAGATAATGACACGCTCACCTTCTTTAATATCGAATCCGCGTCTGATAGTCATTTCACCGTCAACACGTTCGGCAAAGATAGAGCGCTTATCAAGAGCTGTAGCAAGGGCAAAACCTGCGATCAGGCCTCCCAGAGCAGGAGCACATACGGTATCGACCTGAAGACCGCTTTCTATGATCTGTGCCGCAACACCTTCTGCTAGGATTTTGGCATTTTTAGGATCCTCAAGTACTTTTGCTGACTGAAGATAGAATTGAGAGTGATTACCTGAGCTCAGTTTAAAGTGACCCTCTAAAAGTGCGTCGGCATCCATATAAATTTTTTTGATATCCATTGTTTTTCCTTGTAGCGGCTTATGATCTGAAGGGTTCGAAAGAGAGATATTATACTTTTAATATCTCAGCTTCCTTCTCTTTTAGTGTTGCGTCGATTTTGGCGATGAAGCTGTCTGTGATCTTCTGGATACCGTCTTGAGCTGCTTTAGACTCATCTGCAGTGATCTCTTTCTCTTTTTCGAGCCTTTTGATCTCATTATTTGCCTTCTGTCTGTCATTACGAACAGACACTTTCGCATCCTCGCCCATTGCTTTCATCTTTTTAACAGTCTCTTGACGTTGTTCGACCGTCATCGGTGGAAAATTAAGAATGATCTTTTCGCCGTCAGAATTCGGGTTTACCCCGATATTCGCTTTTGAAATAGCTGCTTCAATATCTGCGACAAGTGGTTTTTCCCAAGGAGAAATAACGATTGTCGTTGCATCTGTTGCGATAACGGATCCGACTTGATCAAGAGCTGTAGGCGTTCCATAATAGTCGATCTTAATACCATCAAGAATTGAAGTCATTACTTTTCCCGTACGTAGACTTTTAAAGCTGTGGTATAGATGTTCGATTGAACCTTCCATGTTTACTTTACATTCTTCTTGAATTTCATTTGTCATGTTTATCCTTTATATTATTTTTTTACAATGATCTTACTGCTGTAGGCATTGCCATGTTTGACAATGACACGAGTACGTTTAAACTTAAGAGGGTAGGACTTCTTTGAGGTGAAGATTCCCTTGTCCGGTTTAATGAACTCCCATCCGTTTCCACTTACGTAGAGCTCGGCCTTTTGAATTGATGGCGGCATTGTAACGTGAATATCATTAAGTTTTCCATTAGTCGGATAGCTTTTTGGTGCATGCCATATTGCATCGAGGTATTTGATACGCAGCTTGGATTTTAAATTGACATCCCCGGTAAGAGCGATTCGGTCAAGGTCATCTTGGGGACTTTTGTGGGACACTGCACCTACATTTTGATTCAATATAAGATCAAAGCCAAATTTCGAGATCTCATCTTTGACATTTTCATCAAACTCCCCATAGGGATAAGCATAATATCTTGGCGCATAGCCCAGGTTCTTTGTAAAGGAGGCATAGGCTCTTTTTGTGTCAATCTGTATCTCTTTTGCAGAAAGGGAGACCATGTGTTTATGACCATAGGAGTGTAAGCCAATCTCCCCATATTTAGAAGCTTCCCTGATCTGTTCCCAGGACATAAAATCCCCGTAATGCTTTTCAGTCGCTTCGATATAGACAAAAAGGGTAAACGGGTATCCATAGGCTCTAAAAAGATCCAATCCGTTTTCATAAAAACTTTTGTAGCTGTCGTCAATACAGAGTACAACCCAGTTGTCTGGAATGGGCTGCTTGGTTTTGAGGGCTTGATTGAGCCTTTCTAAGGTAATAACTTCATAGTTATGGCTTTTAAAATAGTCAAACTGTTTTTTCAGTACAGCAATGGAGGTGTTTGTTGATGCATGTGCACTGTCGCCGAACCGGTGATAGACAAAGAGATGGGCATCTGCCCAAAGCGTAAGGGATAAAAGCGCGAGGAGGAGCGCTTTTGGCATTATTTTGTAGCGTTGGCTTCTGTAGCAGCCGGTGCTTCTACAGCTGCCGGAGCGATAACAGTCGTTTCTTCAACGATACTGTCGACAACAGAGGCCTGATTCTCTTGGCTATAAAAATAACCCATAGCTACAGTGTTTGCTACAAACAAGAAGCCCAGGAAAAAGGTCATTTTAGTAAGGAAGCTTCCCGGTCCTTTAGCACCAAAGACAGATTCGTTTGATCCGCTATAGGCACCAAGACCAATACTTGAACTCTTTTGAAGAAGTACGGCAATTGTAAGTAAAACAACTAATACGATTTGAACAATGAGCAAAACAGATGTCATTAAGTTTCCTAAATAGGGCAGTGCCCTTTAATATAATTGCGCAATTATAGCGAAGTTTAACTTATACTTTATTATCTTGCTGCAAACACGCTATAATACGATCTTTAAAAGGGCTTTTTTTATGGATAGAAAGCCTAAATCACAGAAAGACATTAACATCATTTTGATAAATACACCAACACCGGGTACCGCAGCATGAAAAAAGCACTTGTCGTCATCATTTTACTCTTAGCGGTTTTTTTAGGCGAAATGCTTCTGTTTGAAAATAATACACATACCCAAAACGACAAACCGTATATCGCAGTAAGCAGTTTCCCTTTGTATGAGATAGTCAATAAGGTTACAGCCGGGAGCATTGACGTCGTAAAACTAGTCCCTTTTGGCGTTGAGCCACACACGTATACTCCCTCAGTCAAGACAATGCAGTATCTTAATGGTGCGACACGCTTTTTTTATAATGGCCTGGGAATGGAACCCTGGATCAATAAGCCTTACAAAAACGGCGTAGATATGAGTAAAAGTGTACATTTGATTGATATGTGTGAAGCAGAAGAAGAGCATGCACATCATCATGAAGAAGATTCGGACCCACATTATTGGCTGAGTATTGAGAATATGGCGAGAATGACAGAGACGGTAGTCTCTGAATTGATACAGGTCTTCCCGGACAAGGCAGAGATGTATACAGAAAATTCACATAAATACATTAGAGAACTCAGAGCCTTGCAAGACGAGTTTAATGAAGGTCTCATGGGATGTAAACGCAAAGAAATAGTAGTCAATCATAATGCTTTTGCTTATCTTTCTGATACCTATGGCTTTGAGTCACATGCTTTAATGGGTCTTTCTCCTGATGAACAGGCAAGTGCAAAGCGTATGAAAGAGATCTCAGATCTTGTAAAGGAAGAGGGGATCACGACAATATTTTTTGAGAGCTTTGTAAGCGATAAAGTGGCACAGACTATCTCAAGAGAGACAGGTGTGAAGGCTGTCTCCCTACAGCCATTGGCGAATGTCACACAGGAAGAGAGTACACAGGGCTATGTTCCGCTTATGCAAGCAAACTTGCTCAAGCTTCGGGCTGCAATGGAGTGTGAATGACATTAAGCCCAGCTATTTTTGAAGTGAATGGACTTTCGTATAGGGTCAATGGTAGTGATATCATAAAAGATATCTCCCTTGTGATACAAAAGGGGGAGTATAGTGCTGTAATTGGTCCCAATGGAGGTGGTAAGACAACGTTGATCCGTCTTTTATTGGGATTGGAAAAAAAGAGTGCGGGAGAGATCAGGCTTTTTGGACAAGGTCAGAAGAGGTTCAAATCCTGGGAAAAGATAGGTTATGTACCCCAGCGGGTATCTCAGGTTGATCAATATTTTCCGGCAACAGTGGAAGAGGTCGTCAAGATGGGACGTACGGCAAAACGAGGTCTGTTCTCCCGTGAAACACAGGAGGATAGGGACGCCGTTGCACATGCCATGCAAAAGATGGATGTTAGTGCCCTAAGCAACAAACTCATTGGAGAGCTCTCCGGAGGACAACGCCAGCGTGTGATGATCGCACGGGCTCTTGCCAGTGAGCCGGAAGTATTGATATTGGACGAACCTAATACTGGTGTCGACATGGTCTCTCAAAACCGTTTTTACTCACTTTTGAGAGAGTTGAACCAAAAAGATGGGATGACTATCCTGTTTATCACGCATGATGTTGGTGTTATTGCGGATGATATACAGACGATGCTTTGTATTAATCAAACGCTGCTTGCATGTCATAACCCTCATGAAGTCCTCTCCTGTGATGAAATGAGCAAGCTTTATGGAATTGATGCGCACCTTGTGCATCATCACCATCATTGAAGGTGCGGTACTCATGTTAGAAATTTTTGAATATGACTTTATGATAAATGCATTTCTCGCCGGTATTATTATTGCAGTATTGGCCTCAATATCAGGGTCGTTTATTGTACTGCGACGTTATGCAATGTTGACTGAGACATTAGCGCATGTTGCACTTGTAGGGGTAGCCGTCGGTATGGTTCTGGAACAAAATCCGATTTGGGTGGCAGTACTTATATCAGTCCTTTCTGCCTGGCTTATCGAATATCTGCGCTCGTATTTAGGATTATATTCAGACTCGATTTTGGCTATATTCTTGTCAGGTTCTTTGGCCCTGGCCGTAGTCATTGTATCCATAGCAGGTTCTTTTAATGCTTCTCTCTTTTCTTATCTGTTCGGATCTATTCTTTCCGTAACCCATCAAGATTTACTTGTGATGTTGACCTTTGGTTCCCTTGCCATGCTGGTATTGATCGGTTTTTTTAAAGAGTTTTATTTTATTGCCTTTGATGAAGAGGTCGCACAGGTAAGCGGCTTGAGAGTACGAGTGTTGAACTTTATATTGGTTACCATCGTTGCGGTGATCATATCGTTATCGATTCGTGTAGTGGGAACACTGTTGATTGGCGCTTTGATGGTCATACCGACGATCTCTGCCTTGCGTTATCGATTAGGATTTTCCCGGACAATACTGCTTTCGATGTTTTTTTCAATATTATCTGTTTTAGTGGGAATGGTACTTTCGTATAACTTTTCTTTGCCAAGCGGTGCCACAATCGTCCTGGTTATTCTAGTGATCTTTATCCTCTCAATCATGATTAATAGAAAATGAAGATAGAACAGGAGTTCTCACGTTTTGCTCATGAGTATGGCAAATATAATATGATTCAAGATCAGGTCAGCCGCAAGCTGATCAATGAAATGCGGTCTAAGCCACAGTATATACTTGATCTTGGTTGTGGAAGCGGTAACCTATATGAAAAAATTGATTGGGATTTTAAAAAGTTTGTAGGGATCGATTTTTCGCAAAAGATGCTTGACCTGCACCCACAGGGCGAAAACATTGAGTGTCGATTAGGAGATTTTAACGAAGATAAGCTCTTTGAGACCTTGACACAAGAGAAATATGATCATGTGTTTTCTGCCTCTTCTTTACAATGGGCGAGTGACCTGGACACGACCTTGTATCAGATATCCCAATTAGATGCTCCAATCTCTTTGGCGATTTTTACTTCGAACACCTTCAAAACATTATTGGACACGGCTGGGATCAAGTCTCCTTTGAGGGGTGTGGAAGAGGTCACGTATCTATTGTCCCAATATTTTCATTGTGATATAGAAGTCATACATTATGAGTTGAGTTTTGAGAGCGTTGAGGAGATTTTCCATTATATTAAAAAAAGCGGAGTCTCCGGAGGACGAAACGAACTCTCTTACAAAGAGATGCGACAGTTGATGCGGGCATACCCCTCGAAAACATTGGAGTTTGAAGTTTTGTTTGCGCAGAGCTAGATTAGCTCAGGTTTTCTTTTTCTAAGGTATAAAGTTCGTATCGAATCTGTTTAAAGGTCTCTGACAGTTTGGGATCGACGACTTTGAAGATCTCTTCGAGTACACGTGAGGATTCTTGCGCACGTTTGTAGTTTGCAATGATGATACTATCTACGGATGAGCGTTGCATCTCACTTTCGATTGTAGGACGTAATACGTCATTTTGGGCATCGCGTGAGTCCAAAAGCGATTGGATGTCTTCTATCTTGGCAAGATGGCGCAATGCTTTTAAGCGACTGGCCAGTTCTTTGTCGTCATTTGAGTAGCGCGCCATATCTTCGATAACCCGGATACCTTCTTTGAGTCGATTGAGATTTGCATCGATGACGCGATAGAGTCCCTTCTCCATGTGTTTATTTGTTTTTTTTGCGTGAGGCCTTGGCCATTTTCGCTTTTTTCTTGGCTTTGGCTTTTTGGGCAGCAGTAACGCTCTTGCGTTCACCTGCAACTTGTTTTTCCTGAGGGTTCTCTTTGGTACCAAAGGTGTTTTTCTGGGTACGCGCCTGAAAGGCAAGTTTTACGCCGTCTTCCATTTCTACGCTGGAGGTATTTGATCGTGCCATCTGTATATCCTGGTATATTAATTGTGTATGAGTAATAATTGAAATTTGTAAATAGAGAATCTCTACTTACAAAGTTCAACTAATCCGCCGAAGCGGATCAATTAGTCATCACCGCCAAAAATACCCAGTAGGTGAAGCAGAGATGTAAAAATGTTCAAGAAATCAAGATAGAGTGCAATAGCACCGTCAATCGGTGTCTCATATGCACCACGGATGATGTTCTGTGTATCATAGACAACCAAGATACTGAATAAGAACACAACCGCCGCTGAGATCATGATGCTAACAAGCGGACTACCAAGGAATAGGTTTACCAAAGAGAATCCGATGACAACAAACAGGGCAATCATTAAAGGCTTACCGTAACCTGTGAAATCTTTAGTCGTTTTGATAGCAAAGAAAGACATTGCACCAAAGATGACAGATGTCATTGCAAAGGCATTACCAATAATGGTACCACCGCCACTCATACCTAATGTACGTGCCAATAAAG
>JBFEXS010000096.1:0-8546 GCA_041562555.1 Sulfurimonadaceae bacterium | reverse complement strand
CCAAGACCTGGGTTACGTGCAGTACCAGCGATAGTTGCAGCAGCAGTGTGACCCATACCGATAGCACCACCAAGTGCAGCAAGACCAAGACCAACACCAGCAGCGATCATTGAGTACGCTTTAAGAGTTTGGTTAGCAACGTCACCGTCAGCAGCGAATGCAGTAGCAGCAAGTGCAAGCATCATAAGTACGATTTTTTTCATAATGTTTCTCCGTTTTAAAATCAAAGTCCGTTCGGCTTGCGTAACCCACCTTGAAGCGGTGAGCCATGACCGTATAAATACGTGCCATGTCCCTACTTAACACTTTGTATGCGGAATTCTACTTCTTTGGGGCTAAAAGTTTGATTAAGTGTAAGACAAAGAGGTGAAGTATTCTTCACATCAAAAAGGACTAAACCTGTGGTCTGCCAAGGCTGATTTTATTACCTTTGAATTCAAGTATCTCTACTTCGATCTCCTGACCGATACTCAGTACATCGGATACATTGGAAACACGTTCTTTGGAAATCTTGGATATATGCAATAGTCCGTCGATCCCTCCCGGTAATTCTACAAAGGCACCAAAATCGACAATGCGTTTGACCGTTCCCATACAAAGGTCGCCCACATGATATTCAGGCGCCTTCTCTTTTGGCGTCGACAAGAGAGCTTCGATATGTTCACGGGCACCCTTGACACCTTTTTTACTACCGCCTGAGACGCGGACATTACCCTCTTTCTTGTCAATGTCGATCGCTACTTCAAATTTCTCGATGATCTCACGGATGACTTTACCCGCTTGACCGATCACATCCCCTACACGTGCAGGATCGATTGAAAAGACATCGGTACTTGGCAGCTTGTCTTCATTGATCTGAATATTCTCTTCAGCCTCTTTCATAATATCAAGGATATGTGCCCTACCCTCTTTTGCTTGGGCAAGTGCCTTACGTAGAAGTTCTTTTGAGATGCCGCCGAGTTTAATATCCATCTGCATCGCTGTGATCCCGTCATACGAGCCAGCGACCTTGAAGTCCATATCACCATCATGGTCTTCTAAGCCCATAATATCCGTTAGGACAGCCTCTTTGCCCCCTTCGCTTACAAGTCCCATCGCGATCCCTGCAATCGGGTCACTCATAGTGATCTCGGCAGCTCGAAGTGCCAGATATCCCCCACACACAGTTGCCATAGACGATGAACCGTTGGATTCGAGGATCTCTGAGACAAGACGAAGGGTCCTTCCCTGAGTATCAACTGCCGCTTCAAGCGCACGTTTACCAAGATTACCATGTCCAAGCTCCCTGCGTTTTGGCGCACCCACCGGAGAGACTTCTCCTACAGAGAAACCAGGGAAATTATAATGAAGCATGAAGGCTTCGTTTTGCGTCCCTTCATGGGTCAATGTCTCGAACATCTGAGCGTCCTTGCTGCCACCCACAGTAAGCACTACCAATGCTTGGGTCTGACCCCGTGTAAATAGACACGAAGAGTGTGCATTTGGTAGGACATTCGTCTCGATCGTGATCGGACGCACCTCCGTAAGTGAACGCCCATCCGCACGTTTGGATTCATTCAAGATCTGATCACGGACACATTTACGTTTAAAAGTGACAACCGCATGCTTGATCTGATCATAAGCCCATGCGTTATCTACTGCAACCTGTGAAGCTTCGATCTCTTTGGCAATATGTTTCAAAGAAGAGTTACGTTCGCTCTTGGCCATCTGAGAGATCGCATCCAATATCTTCTGTCTATAGTGTTCTTCTACATGTGCATAGATAGACGGATTTGAGATCTCTTCGATAAACGTCACCTCTTCACTCTCTCTTGCCAGAGGAAGAATCGCTTCTTCAAACTGTGTATTCGCCACTTCAAGGGCATCTTGGGCGATACCGATCACATCGATCAGTTCATCTTCCCCCATAGCATTAGAGATAACTGTATTGATCGTCTCAGAAGCCAAGGAAGGATCGATCATCGGATCAACCATCGGTGCCGGGATCACTTCCGTCTCAACCGAACCCAGCGTACGCATCTCGATCATCAACAGGTCTTCTTTTGAACCGGCAACAAAAAGGTCCAGTGTAGACTCTATCATCTGTGAATTTGTCGGATTGATTTCGATCCTGCCATCGATCTTGCCAAGGCGCACACCGGTGATCGAGTTTTTAAACGGAAGGTCTGAATGCAGCATCGCTGCTGAGGCGACATTAAGTGCAAGGCGCTGAAGGTCTGCCTCTTGATCGACACTTAAAACCATAATAGTTATCTGGACAGGATGGGCGAATCCCTTAGGAAACACAGGACGCAAAGAACGGTCAACTACTCTCGAAGTCAGGGTCTCGAAATCACTTGGCTTTGTCTCCCGCTTGAAGAAACCACCGGGGATCTTTCCTGCAGCATAGCTCTTTTCAATATACTGTACGGTAAGCGGTAAGAAATCACCTTCGATCACTTCTTCTCTATCGACTGTGACCGTTGCCAACATAACGGTATCGCCTACCTTGAGCCATGCTGCTCCGTTGGACTGTCGTGCGACCTTGTCAAATTCATACTCTTCTATATGGTTGTTTACTTCAAATATACATTTCATAAAATTTATCCTCGTTCTTCTAAAATAGTTTCGATCTCACTCTCTTTGAGCTTTGTAAAATCTTTATAATAACAATAGGTCTTGACATAATCATTGACAACATGCACGATATACGATTCATCAACGATCTGATTCAAGGCTTCTGCTACCGATTTTGGCGCTACCGGGATACCGACGAAGACAGCCTTGGCATCCATACTCATTGCCGTTTTTATCCCCGTCATCAACTTCAGTCCCGATTCACACCCTTCATCAATCAACAAGACATGTTCATCTTTAAGATTTGGAAACTGTACACCCTTTCTAAACTTGTAAACCGAAGAGAGTATCTTCTCCTCATGTTTGCGATGCGCTTCTCCGTAGATGTAATCATACTGTATATCAAAGGCATCTACAAGCTCTTCATTGACAACGATCTCTTCCGTCTCACTCACACGTCCCAATTCACAGTCTGCATTGGCCGGAGCATAGATCGCCTCTGAGAAGAGGATATCCAGACTGTTACCTGTTCGTGCAGCTATGATAGACGCTATTTTCAGACCGCCACTGGAAACAGCTATGATCTTCCACTTTTCAGAACGCATCTGCTCAAGCGGCAGCGTATCCATCAACTGCCTAGCAGCATCTTCTCTATCCAAGTAAAACTGATTCATTTTTCCCCTCTGTTAAAGTGCTGAGCCTGCGGCCGAGCCTAATAAATACTTCATACTCTCTTCCGTGAAAGAGGCACCAAATCCCAGATATATATTATCTGCCTTAGCATTGATGAAATTATCCCATCCTGCATAAAGCTCCAGATGTTTCAAAAAACGATATCGCAATGCAAACTTCAAATGGGCATTATCATCCCGAAGATCATTCTGTGCATTAAGGTCATAGGCTTCAAGGCTTAGTTTCAGATCATCTTTCAACATGAAGTAATCCATACCAAACCCTGCCGTACTTTCAATCAGACCTGCTCTAAACAGAAAGTCATCATAACGTTTTCCATATTGAGCCGAAAAATAGAACTCGCTCTCATCATGTTTTTGCGGTTCGATGAACACTCCGTTGAGATCACGATTAGTATAATCATCCGTCAAGATCACACTGAGCATATAATAGGTTGACGGATCTGGAAGATAGTTGATATCCGCATAGGTCTTGAGATACTCATCACTGAACATATAATGGGCATTCACACCGAACTGGAGCTCACTCTTGGTAAACGTGGAAAGAAGCTTATCTACTTTTGAGAAGGTCTCTTCCCCGTTTTGAAAAAAGCTGTCTGCCGAGACAAGGGCATTGGAAAGTGGCACGCCACTCTCATCCAAAACGCCATCGAGCTTATCTTCAAGTGCTACAAACTTGTCCAGGGCTTCCGGAAGTTTCTCATCCAAGGTTCCGCCTACACGGTCAAAACGCTGTGTGAGAGAGTCAATCTGCTCAAGGATGGACGGCAGTTTATGATTGATACTCTGACCCATCTGGTTAAAATTATCAAAGGTCTCATACATATTCTGTCGATTCTCTTTGATCACTTCATGCAGTGAACGTCCTACTTCGGAAAACTCTTTCAACGCGGTTTGAAGGTCTTGACGGCTTTTGGCATCAAAGGTCTCGCGGAGTTCACGCATAAAGAGCCGTATCTCATCCGCTGCCAGACTGACCCGTTCACTTGTCTCATCAAAGGTAGCACGTCGTATACAACTCTGGTTAAAGGTCTCATCTTCCTTAAGATACTGTTTTGAACTACCGGAACTGATATTGACCAGTTTTCCGCCTAAGACGTTGTCTTGGGTAATGACAACGCTAGAATCAAAAGGGATGTTAACACCTTCACGAATAAAAAAACGCAGTTTGACATCTGTATCTTCCAGGGAAATATCATCTATATACCCGATCTCAACTCCGTTCATCTTGACCTTACTTTTATATTCCAGTCCCGAAGCATCTTCGATGTAGGCATTGACATTCATACCCTTTTCGTTAAAGCTTCCAAGCTCATTGACCTGGGTAGAGAGCGAAAACAGTAAGATCAATCCAGCTGCGACAAATGCACCAACCTTTGCTTCAACGCTCATCTTTAACCTTTTTTACTGTTATCAAAGAAAGAATCACTTGGTTCTGACGTTTTCATTCTCTGATTTTTTGTAATGGACATTAAACCCACCTAATGGGTTTAAACTCAGTGTCAAATACAAGACCTTATCCTGGATAGCCGATGCTTCACCTGACGTACCGAGAGTAGGACGAATATTTTCGACATATTTGAGTTCTACATTCCAACACCGTTTTGCGTACAACAACCCCAAATGCCGGTTCTTCGTCTCACTTAACTCCACATCATACGCATAACCGGCAAAAAACTGCCAGCGGGAGGAGTAGTTGTAGCGTGCATCCGATGTCAGATAGCTCGTCTTTGTACGCGTCTCGACATTCGTTGTTGCATTGACAAAAAGCTTGTCTTCAAATAGATGAGACAGGTTGAAAACAAACGTACTACCATTATACCCTAAGCTATTTTGTGTTTTTGAAAAAACATTACGGTCATAATTATAAAACGTATTATTATAATAATTAAACTCTTTGGTGATCTGATAACGCAGTTCATTCTCCAGATCACCATACCTGTCATATCCCTTCTCGTATACAATCGGCTGTCTAAGACGGTGGTAGAGTTTCTCTCCTTCGTCATCGGTAAACACAAACTGCGTGAATTCTAGGGAAGCTTGCTTCAGCGTATCGGCGATATTGTCATATTCACAAGGACCGGAAGAACATCGGACACTGTTTTCTCTATTGTATGTAAACTCTTCCTCATAATCCTCATAAAACCCATCTCTATATTCCCGTCCTGGATGCTGATAAGCGGCAGTCAGTGAAACTGCGTGTTGAAACCCGTCAAATGCTTTCACAAGATTCGTGTTTAACTCAACACTTTGATAATCCCGGGCATAAGCACCTGAAGAGTACTCATTACTTGGAAGGACCACATCATCAGGTCCATGAAATCCGATATGGGAAGCATGTATGTTTTCTGAAAATGACAGGGTTAAATATTCATCCAGAAGCGGGAACTGTAAACCCAGTGGTATGGTCATTTCATTTTGAAATGCATTCTTTCCCTCTTCTCTGTAATAGCTATTCCCTCGATAATTCAGCGAATAAAAAAAGTGATCGTTCCATAAGGTATTCAGATAGCGATGATATTGCAAAATAGGAAGGTTTTGAATAGTATCTGCATTACTATCCTTGTTAAGATCAATAAAATATTTTCCATACATCCCGTAATAATCTTCACTTTGATTTAAAAAAAGATTGATTTTAGAGGTCACCTGGGAAGTAGTCGCATAATCAAGTGAATCGTTTTTCTTGAGATTCAAATACTCAACATCATTTAAATAAGTCACATCAGAATAGATACCTGAACTCCCCTGTACATCCCAATCAAACCAAGTCTGTAGAAAGCCTTGATGCTGATAGAACAGTTCGGCTCCATAATGCTCATCATTTTTCAGATCAAACTCTTCTTGATATGAGGATTTCTCTGCGAAGCCGCCCACAGTGATCGAACCGTTTGAGTTTTTTGAGTCTACAAAACGGAACTTCGAATAAAGACCGTGTCCCCTATGGTTTCGGATCTGCGGTAAAAGTTCGATATCCCATTGGGGTGATTCGGCAATATAGATCGGTTGTTGATACATAAACCCTTCATCACCGGAGAACCCGAATGTAGGTCTTAACAGCCCAGTTCTACGGGTAGTATCTGTGGGGTAAGCGATATACGGCAGGTAAAACACCGGTACACTCCCAGCATACAAACGTGCGTTGTACAGTTGCATCCACTGATTATCCCCGTCATAATACCCACTTGAAAAACGCAAGGTCCAATCCGGGTCCTGCGGGTTACATGATGAGACTACACCGGTATGCAGTTCATACTCTTCTTCTTCTGTCTTTGCAGACCGTGCACTGATCCATAACTCATCGGTATGTTCCTGAAAGAAGAAGGGGCGGAATTGACGTATATTTTCTTTGGTGTTTAACATCAGATAATCACCCATAGCGTAATAGTCTGCACCTCTTAATGCATTGACATTACCATAGAGTTCGATTACTCCGCTATCACGGTCAAAACTGGCGCTCTGCGCACTAAGATACATACCGTCGTAAAGTACCACCACATCATTGTCTGCTTTGACATACGAGCCGTTAGTGTCCATGTTCGCAGAAAACACTTCAACCTTCTTTTGCGCATATAGGCCACTAAAGACAAGCGTGAGAAGCAGTACGACTCTATACATCAACGATCACTGTTTTAGCACTTTTATCATGCCAGGTCTGACGGGCAGGGTCCAGCAGACCCCAGACAAACCCGATATAAAAAAGCATCTCACTGATAACACGTACGAAAGCACGGTTAAGTGCACAAAGAAAAGAGGGGGAAGACATCGTCGTAAGTTCGATCACAGAGATCTTCATAATGATCTTACCCGGACTTGCTGCGTACTGCATTACGAAAAACGTATGATAGATGATCTTCAACGCCATGAATTCAAGCACATACGCATTGATAAGGTTGATCTGCTCTTCCAGACTCGACAATCCTGAAAAGCTGTCCCAAATAATGCTCAGCCAGATAATAGAGAGGATAAGTTCATCGATCAAATACGCAGCTGTACGCTTCTGTTTCGAAGAGAGTACCAATTGCTCACGCTCTAAAAGTTCAAAGATCTCTTCATTCATATCTTACGAACGCAATGCCTGATATGCGATGTCCGTACGCAATTTCTTACCGGCAAAATGTACCTGTCCGCATAAGGCGTAAGCGCGGTCACGTGCTTCCTGGATGCTGTCACCCAGTCCGACACATACCAATACACGCCCACCCGTCGCACACAGTGTACCATCGATCTGGGACACTCCTGCATAGGAGATATGGGTATTGTTTGCGATATCCTCATGGTGGATCTCATCCACAACGATTTCAGCCGGTGTGGACGAGGAATATGGATAATCCTTGGATGCCATGACGACACCCACGCCATATTTGTCATGAAATTCAACATTCAGCTCATTTAGTCTGCCCGTTGCCGCCTTGTGGAAAAGATCAAATACCGAAGACTTCATCAATGGCATCAATATCTCACATTCAGGGTCTCCAAAACGTACATTGAACTCTAAGGTGATCGGTTCACCGTTGACGACCATGATACCGATAAACAGTACGCCTTCAAAGGGAGCTCCCTCTTTTTTCATCCCGTCAAGTGTCGGGCGAATAATACGATCTTTAACTTTTTCATACAGTTCATCATTGACTAATGGTGTTGGTGCATAAGCACCCATACCACCTGTATTCGGTCCCTGATCTCCATCCAAAAGACGCTTATGGTCTTGCGCAGCTTGTAGCAGTACAAAGTCATCTCCATCACAGATTGCAAACATCGAAAGCTCATACCCATCCAAGAACTCCTCGATGATGACCTTTAGGCCTGCATCACCAAAAGACTTTCCACTTAACATCTCCGATGCCGCTTTTTTTGCTTCATCATGATTTTGTGCAATGATCACGCCTTTACCGGCACAAAGACCGTCCGCCTTGACAACGATCGGTGCACTCAGTGAATCGATAAACTTAAACGCTGTCTCGATATGGTCTGTTTCGATATAGCGTGCTGTCGGGATCTCATATTTGGCTAAAAAGTTCTTCATGTAGACTTTTGAACCTTCTAGCTGTGCTGCTTCCTTGGACGGACCAAAGATCGTCAATCCCTCTGCTTTAAAGATGTCCACAACACCGTCGACTAAAGGTGCCTCGGGACCGACAACCGTAAGCTCTATATTGTTGTCCTTTGCATACTGAGCCAATTCGTGATAATCTTTAATGTTCACATTTTCGCCTAAGGCCTCAGTTGCACCGTTTCCTGGGCAAAAATAGAGTTTGTCCACGCTCTTGTCATCTTTCATAGCACGGCCAATAGAATATT
>JBFEXS010000095.1:0-8593 GCA_041562555.1 Sulfurimonadaceae bacterium | reverse complement strand
CTGGTTTTTGATCGCTTCTTGGGCATCGTTGGTTGTACGTTGTAATTCATCCAGGTTGCAGGAGGTCTTCGCCATGATGTCATTTGCTTCATCCAGCCGATTCTGAGCAGCTTTGTTGACCAGGTCTTCATAATCGACATCGATTTGCATCTCGCGAGCATGATTGTCAAAATGTTCTTTGTATGTAGAGGGAAGGATGACCTCGTTCTTGATGACCTCTTTTAAAACTCGGTCAGTTAGCTCGGTAAGTTTATTGGACATAATCAACCTTCTCGTATTAGAATAATTTATGATTGATTATAGTTAACGAATGTTTAGGTAATTCTTTAATGATACATTTGTATAGGATTTTGAAGTGTTTAAAAAGTTCGAAGCACTGGCATATACCTCTGCAAAATCCTTGCTCTCTCTGCTTTGTAAGGCTATAACCTCTCTTAAACCGTTTTTGGCTGCATTGATAACATCGTCGGGGAAAGTTCGAAATTCGACACCCAGTTTGTCCAGTTCTTTCATCGCCAATGCATTTTGCGCATGAAAGTCATAACTCATTTTAGAGTTCAACTCCTCTGATGCCATCTCAATAATACTTTTGTGCTCTAGAGAGAGTTTCTTCCAGCTTTGATGATTAAAGGTCAGTTCGAGAATACTGCCGGGTTCATGCCAGCCCGAATAGTAATAAGGTGCAACCTTGTAAAATCCCATCTTCATGTCTAAGGCAGGGCCTACCCATTCCGTTGCATCGATGATCCCCCGTTCCAAAGCAGTATATATCTCACCGGCCGGAAGGAGTATCGGGTTGACGCCCAAGGTTGCAAACACCTCTCCGCCTAGCCCTGGCACACGCATTTTAAGACCTTTGAGGTCACCTAGTGTGTTGATCTCTTTTCGGAACCATCCACCCATCTGGATATTTGTGTTGCCACCTAAAAAAGGATAGAGATTATAGCGAGCATACATCTTTCGCCATAGTTCATATCCGCCTCCGTAATGCATCCAGGCATTGATCTCTTCGGCGCTCATTCCAAAGGGCATTCCTGAAAAAAGTGAAAATGCCGAATTCTTTCCCTTCCAATAATAGGGTCCGGAATGAAAAATATCTATTTCACCACTGCTTGCCGCATCAAAAACAGCGAGGGCAGGGATCAGTGTGTTCTTGGGATAAAGTTTTATCTGTATAGAGCCGCCACTGGCATCTTGTACGCGTTGGACGAAGTTTTCTACACCGGTACCCATGATTGGAAAGTGTGCCGGCCATGAAGTGGCAAGTTTTAAAGTGGTTTTTTTGTTCTTGTTGATGTTGACGTCTTTAATTCTTTGCTCTTTTTTAGCCTTGGATTTAGAGTAGTCGATTGCTTCTCGATTACTCTCGTTGCATCCGCTAAGCAGGGCACCTGCCGTTATTGCTGTACCTGTCGCGATAAATTCTCTGCGTTTCATTAGATGTCCTTAAAAGAGGCTAGGCTGATGGTTCCTGATATTGAACTCTTGAGAATCGAGTATCTCGGAGTTTTGTTCAGCGATCAGTGCAAAATGGTATTGTTTGTTTTTAAGCAGCTGCATGATATCCCAGGTGGAGTCATAGCCGTATATATCTTCCGTATAATCGAGCTCTTCAAGTCGTTTACGGGGAATGATATAGATGATCTTTGCCCAGTTTGCCTGCTGCCTTAAAAAATCAATCTGAGCCTTTACAAGGGCAAAGTCACTTTCAAAGATCAGTACATTGTCACTTTTTCCAAACTCTTTGACCTCAAAGTGAATATTGGTAAACACGGGTTTAAAGTGATCTATCGGTGAAAAGTTTCTAATCTGATATTTGATCCTTTCCTGTTTGAAAAACTGTAGTACTGTTTCAAGGTAAGGAATGAAAAAAGGTGAAAGCAACTGACGCTCATAATACATGTCATCATAGATAAAAGAAGTTTCAAAAAGTGTCTGCTCGACTATATTGATCTGAGATTGTTTAATACTGCTAAGAGGTTTGACGTTCAAAAAAAGCACAGGGTCTATATGTTCTGTACAAAATAGAATATATTGTTGCGGTTCCAGGTTCCAAAGATCCAGTATATGTTCCCTTAATGTGCCTTTTAAAACAAGCAGTTCATGTGAAGTCGTGATTTGTGAAGCCAGTTTAAGTGATATCTGATCGCAAGAAAAGACATTGGGAGATTTTTCCATAATGTGAAAGCGTAGTAGACGCACAAGTGCTTTATCTATGGAATCTACCTTGATCCACGCAATTTCCTGATCGGTGATTTGCGTTGGCTTTTCAAAAAGTATCCCATAGGCCCCGTTTAATATGGCTTCTTGGATATCTTCATGTTTAAGTGCGACAAACAGATCACCACGACGTACCTTTGCCGCGTCAAAACTGACATCATCAAAGGCAGTTATACTAGGGGCGTTGGTCAGTGTTCCTTCGACAAGGGCACTTAAATTCTCTAATGAGATGTCGTTTCGTGATCTCCACGCCTCATTATGTAGGCTCATCCGACAGAGGAGCCTGCTTTACGTTGTTTTTCCGGACGCATCAGGCTTAAGCCATCATCATCCTTAGCCGCGAGAAGCATGCCTTCTGAAAGCATACCCATAAGTTTTGCAGGCTTGAGGTTTGAAACGACACATACCTGTGTATTCACAAGTTCTTCAGCAGTATAAAACTCTTTGATACCGGCTACGATCTGTCTAGGATTCTGCTCACCGACGTCAACTTGCAGTTTAAGAAGTTTTTTACTTTTTGGGACCTCTTCTGCCTGTAAGACCGTTCCAATACGCAATGAAGTCTCAAAGAACTGGTCGATGGTAATGAGGTTGTCTTCTTCAACAGTCGATTTCTTTTTGTCTTCAATCTTGGCTGGTGCTTCTTCTTTTTTCTGCTCAGGTGCCTGCCCCATAAGTGGTTCTTCAACACGTGGAAAAAGAGGCGGTACCTTGGAAATAGTGAACGGGTCAAGAAGCTTTTTATCCAGGATCAAGTTCGTGTAGCTGTCATTGTTGATTTCAAAACCAAGTGCTTCGGAGATCGTCTTGGTCGTGTTAGGCATAATACAGTTCAGCATGACAGATGCTTTTGCAAGAATATTGGCGACGAGGGCGACAGTCGCCAGAGCTTCGTCTTTTTTGTCCTCTTTGATTTTAACCCATGGAGCGTGTTCTTCGATAGCTTTGTTCCCTATGGCAAAGAGTTTCCATAGTTCTTCCAGATAACGGTGTGTTTGAAGTTCGTCTAAAAAGGGCTCTAGATTTCCAATGGCCTCATCCATCGCCTGAAGTTCTTTCTCATGCAGCCGTGCTACGTCTTTGGAATCGATATGAAAATCAGAGTATTTTCCACTCATACCGATAATACGGTTAAGTAGATTACCAAGATCATTTGAGAGGTCCGAGTTGATACGATCAATGAAAGCACGTTGTGAAAAATCACCGTCTTGACCAAAAGGAACCTCTCTTAGCATGAAATAGCGAAGATTCTCGAGTCCGTAAGCATCCGCAACCTCTTTTGGCAGGACAACATTGCCTTTTGATTTTGACATCTTCTCGCCATCGCGCGTCCACCAGCCGTGTGCCCCGATATGCTTAGGTAAAGGCAGGTCAAGACTCATCAAGAACGCAGGCCAGTATATTGCATGAAAACGAAGGATGTCTTTCCCGACCATATGGATGTTGGCCGGCCAAAAGTCCATGTTTTTCTCATCTTTGCCATATCCAAGTGCCGTGACATAGTTTAAAAGTGCATCCAGCCATACGTACATGACATGCTTGTCATCATTCAGCTGCTCGGGAAGTTTGACACCCCAGGAGAAGGTCGTACGTGTGATAGAAAGGTCGTGCAGGCCTCCTTTGACAAAGTTGATGACTTCATTACGGCGTGATTTTGGCAAGATGAAATCAGGATGTTCTTCATAATGCTTTAGCAGTTTCTCCTCATAAGCGGACAATTTGAAAAAGAAGCTCTCCTCTTTGACGACATTGGTCGGCTTTCCGCAATCGGGACAGAACTCGCCATCGATAAGCTGTGTCTCCGGGAAAAACGTCTCACAGGAGATACAATAGTGCCCCTCGTAGTTCCCTTTGTATATATCGCCGTTATCATACATCTTCATAAAGGCTTTTTGCACACCGATTTTATGGTCTTCATCCGTTGTGCGGATAAAGTAGTCATAGGAAATTCCAAACTCGTCCCAAAGGTCTCTAAAGGTCTTGGAGATCTCGTCGGCGAAAACTTGGGTTGGTTTGTTGAATTTTTGAGCCGACTCTTCTATTTTTTGTCCGTGTTCATCCGTACCCGTAAGGAAGAAAGTCTCATTTCCTTTTAGTCGTGAATGGCGAGCGACTGCGTCTGCAATAAAGGTGGTGTAAGCATGACCGATGTGTGCTTCGCCATTGACATAATAGATTGGTGTGGTAATATAGTTTTTCAAGTTTTTCCTTTATTAAAATTCAAATCCGCCAATTTCACCCTTTGACATACTTTCATAGGTGACTTGGACATACTCTTTACGCAATTCGCAGCCGATGAGCTTTTCACATTTCATACATGAGTCAAAGCCTTTGTCTTGTTGACACTGCTGAAGTTTTTGGATCATGTCACTCAGACGTTCCTCAAAGGGATTAGACTCCTGCATAGGTTGATTTTACCTTTTCGATCTCATAATGTGAACCAAAGAAACATGGACTGGTGTCATGAACATGCTCAGGAACCTGATCCAACACACGGTTCTTGCCATCGATAGCACCGCCGCCTGCGTATTCAAAGATCATGGCAAAAGGGAAGACCTCAAATACCTGACGAAGTTTGCCTTCCGGACGGTCTGATGTTCCAGGGTAGGAGAAAAGACCCCCACCTTTAAGAAGTATCTGATGAAGGTCAGGGACCATTCCACCTGAATAGCGTAATCGATATCCTTCTTGAAACAGGCTGTCGACCATCTGCTTGTGATATGGTTCCCAGTTCTGCTGTGTACCGCCGGGCGCATTAAGTTTCCCTTTTTCATCCAGATGGATCTCTTTGACATATTCAAACTCACCTGCTTGGAGCAGATAGAGTCTGACAATGCCCTCATAGGCAAAAACAAGCTCGACACGCGGACCATAAACCACATAACACGAAGCGAGCATGTTGGCACCGGTGAAATCCTTTTCATAGATACCGAAGATGGAGCCGACACTGAGGTTTACATCGACCAGGGATGAGCCATCCAGGGGGTCAAATCCGATCAGGTATTTCCCTTTTTTATTGATGACCATCGCCTCGTCCTTCTCTTCTGAAGCCAAGGTGTGAACACTGTTGACATGACTGAGTTCCTCTTCGATGATAAGGTCGCATTGGATGTCGAGTTGAAGCTGTGTTTCTCCCGAACTGTTTTGTTCTTGGGAATAGCCGATGTCTTTAACATCGATGGCGTCTTTGATACGAATGGCAGATTTTTGAATAGCGTCTAGCAGGGGCTGCATCTCTTTTAAGTCTTGCATTTATACTTCCTTGGCATTGTTGTTGATCCAGTCTACGATCTGGTCTGTGTTATTAAGATCTAAAACGTCAATATTTTTTGGAATATTTTCATTTTTGATATTGATGGTGTGGTCGATGGCTAAAGCGTTCATGAAAGGGTAATACTCTTCATCTATTGCATTTCTAAAGATACTGATACGAGGTAAAGGCAGGTTTTTTAATCCCTCGACCAAAAGATAGTCAAAGTCACCAAAAAGATTGATGATTTCGTCAAGTTCCTGATGTCTTTGACTTAGGTAGGTGGTCTTGTTGGGAGATGTGACGACGACATCGGCTCCGGTTTGAGAAAACTTGTAGCTGTCTTTCCCCTCAGTGTCAAAAAGTGCTTTATCCTTAGGGTCGTTTTTGATAATAGAAACCTTGTTCCCATTGTTTATCAAAATCTGTGCGACCTTTGTAATAAGAGTTGTCTTACCACTGTTGGAAGGACCGGTAAATGCAACAGCTAGCCTTTTGTTCACGAGGATATGACCCTTTGTTAAAATAATAGAAATTATATCTAAGAAAACTTATTTATGTATAATGTTGGAAGGAATTACGATAGGAACATAGATGAATAGATTTTTTTTACTTTGCACCTTCATTGGTTCATTTTTTTATACAGGATGCTCACAAAGCACTGCCTTTGATTTTTTTTCAACAGATACATATTATGAAAAAGCCGTAACGAACATGCAAAAAGCGAGCCTGATGCGTGATGCTGAGACCAAAGCAATCCTGCACGCGGTCTACTTGAATAATGTTGATCCGGAACTGTATTATGATGATGCGTATTTTTATGTGGCTGTACATATCATGGAAGACAGCTCTGAGCCTGAACATGCAGGACTGTTCAATGCAGATTACCGTCTCAAGATCCTGGGTACGGACACTTCTGTAAATGAAGATGATCCTCAAAAACAGCCGCAATATGATCCTTCAAGCATAGATGAGGAAGTGTTTGAGTCAGATGAGGCAGAGACTCCAAAACAGCCGGCTTATGTTTATTTAGACCCTGTGGAGATCAAAACATTAGATGAGAACGACAAACTACGTCGTACGATGCCGATTCGTAACCGCTGGAACCATTTTTACCTTGTCCGGTTTGAGCAGAGCCCAAATGAGACTATAAATCTTTTGTTCGAAAACGATCAGTATGGGCAGGCTGAGTTAACATTTCAAAAAGAGAAGTGATCCTAATCTGTTCATTGAGTATCTTTTTATAGATCACATAATTTGCCAAGACTTTTTTACCATACTCTCTGCTTTCACTGTTTGCTATGAGCTCCATGCTTAGGAAAGGTTCAAAACTTCCTTTGCTGAAATTACCTTTTAGAAGGTGACGTTTGGTGAAACCGATCCCCCCGTTATAGGCATAGGCGATAAACAGAGGATGGTAAAGGTATTTTTGCAGATATTGCAGGTGCGTTTTTGCATAGTCGATGTTTTTCTTCGGTTCAAACATCTCTTCAAGCCTGATCTTTTCATTTTTTTGTTTTGCCAGGGCTTTAACCAAAAAAGGCATAAGCTGCATCACTCCCAGTGCATATGAGCGTGATATCGCAGAAGGGATGAAATGGCTCTCCTGTTTTGCTAACGCATAGAGTATCGCTTTGTCATCATTGCTGAGCTCTTTGGTGGCATCTTTATAGGGCATGATATAGTTGTGCGTCTTGTATTTTGTAGATTTGGCATAAATAAAAGCACTTAAGACCTCATCATCTTGATGTGAATATTTTTCTTGAAGTTGTTTAAGCTTTTCCTCATCCGATGACCTTATCTCATCAAGCACGTGCTGCCAATGGTAAGGGTTTTTTAAATCAATTGTTGAAGGCTGTTTTTTTAGGGGTAGATGGATGAAATAGTTGGTCACATCATTACCCGTATGCTCATTGGCGTAAAGCGTATAGATATTGATATCACTGCTTTGTGTAAGTTGTGTTAAAAAATCCCCGTTTTTCGTGATGAGATATTTCCAGAACAGGGCTTTATCCTTGTCCATCTGGTAATAGGCTTTCTTCTGTGCGATTTCCAAATAAAACATCGCTTTTTTTGTCGCTTTGAACTTCAGAGCATTAAGTGCCAAGAAAAAATAGGTCTGATCATTGAAGTCATGGGGTTGAAGGAGTAAAAGTGCTTCTTGCATACGGTGCATTTTTGGATCTGTCACAATATATTTTACCGCCTTATTGAAAGCTTTGTGTTTTGCAAGCTCATTGATGCGCTCTGAAGAGAGCTTTATATTTAGATTGTTTTGTCTGTATGCTGCGCCCAAAGAGTTGAAAAAAAGTAAAAAGGTCTCAGGACCTTCTTCCAAAAGATCAAGGACAAGCCGTTTACTGTCTATCAGTGTCAAATGCTTGCTCTTTTTTGGATAGTCTGATCGGAGCTTATGCGCAAGATGTAAACGTTGTTGACTGGTTAGTTTGAGGGTTTTTTTAAGGGATAAGGCCCGATTCACACATGATACATTGTTTTCATTCAACACTTCTGTAATATCAAGGGTAGAGCAACGGTACTGCTCTTTGATGGCACGATTGTTCGTCTTCTTTGCATAGGCATTGAAAATCTTTGAATTATATCCATCTACAAGACAGTATGCAGCATCAGCCTGCTCGGGGGTGATGTCCTGATGCAAGAACTGCCATATATGAAAATTACGTATGTGACCATTGGGGTGACTTTCTAAGGCTGAGAGAGTAACCTCAGCATGAAGTAGTGTAGAGAGAAGTATACAAAGGTACAGAAATCTCATAGAGCACGAATAAGAGTAGTTATCAATACCAGGACGACTTGCAAACCTATGATGATGATCAGAGGGCTAAGGTCGATACCGTTAAACATGGTCGGTATGTATCGTCGAAGCAAGGCATATGCCGGCTGCGTAAGACGGTATAATAACTGAACGACAGGATTATACGGATCAGGACGTACCCATGTGAGTAAAGCGGCAATGATGATAACCCACATATATACCAACACAAGATTGTTGAGTATCATGAGAAGCCCAGCAATAAGTTCCATTAAGATATTCATTTTATAACCTCACTTAAATAGTTTTTTATCAAAGGATAGACCAGGGCCAGATCAGGGCCATTCTGG
>JBFEXS010000094.1:0-8833 GCA_041562555.1 Sulfurimonadaceae bacterium | reverse complement strand
TAAGCTTTCAGATGATATCGGAGCAATGGCGGATAGAATCGGCGAGATGGCCGATCGTATTTTGGTGATGGCGGACAAGATCGGTGAGATGGCTGATCGTATCGTAGAAACAGAGAAAATCATGACCGATACGATGCTTCAAATGCAAGATCAGATGAATGATCTGGCCGCTGGTACCAATGCAGCAACAGCTTCACAGGTGACTCTGAATACAGAATATGGGTCTACCGTGTATGGTACGCCGGAGATCGTTATCAGTGACGGTGCGGGCGAGTATCTTTTGTACGTATCGGGAAGTATGCAGATGAACGATGATGCAGTATCGGTGTTGATCCGTTCACAGGCAGATTTAGAGAAGTTATGGCCGCAATTGGTAGGTTTGGGAGTGGACGGACAGATCTATATCGCTGTCAAATCGATCAATAGTACGAGTATCTCTTCACTTTCGAATGTGGTGATGCTCAACCTGTAAGGCTTCATTTTACCGGGTCTTTTCCCGGTTTTCTTTCCCTCTTTTTATTAGGCCACATAAAGCCTTCATTCCGTATAAAGCAAAATTTAGATAGAATCACGAAATTTTTAGAAACTATTTTCTAAGTACACTATAGCAGGACAGATAATGGACGCAATTGCGATCAAACATAATGACGAAATCGTAGACTTACAGACAGCCGCACAGATGGGTATCGAAGGTGAACCGATCGAACTGGATAATTCTGAAGAGTCGCTGGATGTTCTCCGCCACTCTACTGCCCACCTTATGGCACAGGCGATCAAGTCGCTTTATCCCGAAGCGAAGTTTTACGTGGGGCCGGTGGTCAAAGAGGGCTTCTATTATGACTTCAAAGTGGATGCCGAGATCGGTGAGGGAGATCTAAAAAAGATTGAGAAACAGATGCTTTCCCTGGCGAAGAAGAAACATGATATTGAGAAGTATGAGATCTCGATGGATGAGGCGAAGCAGAAGTTTGCCGGAGATCATCTGAAATTGGCAGTCATGGAACGCATTCCAAGCGAGACAGTCTCTATCTACAAACAGGGTGAGTTTGAGGATCTTTGCCGCGGGCCGCATCTTCCTTCGACAAAACATATCCGTTTTTTCAAACTGCTGAAGATTGCGGGAGCTTATCTGGGCGGTGATTCCAAAAACGAGATGTTGACACGTATTTACGGTATCGCTTTTGCCGATAAAGAGTCTCTGAAAGCGCACATGGATATGTTGGCAGAAGCGGAAAAACGCGATCACCGTAAGCTCGGTAATGAGATGAAACTCTTTACTTTCCGTGAAGAGGTCGGCGGTGGACTTCCGATCTGGCTTCCGGCGGGTGCACGTATGCGTTCACGTCTGGAAGGATTGTTGTTCAAAGCACACCGAAAACGCGGCTATGAGCCGGTTCGCGGTCCGGAGATCCTGCGTTCATCACTGTGGATGACATCGGGGCATTACCAAAACTATGGTGAGAACATGTATTTCACCACGATCGACGAGCAGGAATACGGGGTCAAGCCGATGAACTGTGTCGGTCACATCAAAGTATACGAAGATGACCTTCATTCATACCGTGATCTCCCATTGAAGTACTTTGAATACGGTGTGGTTCACCGTCATGAGCTAAGCGGTGCTCTTCATGGGCTTTTCCGGGTACGTGAGTTTACTCAGGATGATGCTCATATCTTCTGTACAACGGATCAGATCGAAGAGCAGATCATCGAGATCGTCGACTTTATCGACAAGATCATGCAGACTTTCGAGTTTGATTACAAGATGATGATCTCCACCAAGCCGGAAAAAGCCGTAGGTGACGATGAAGTATGGGATGTCTCAACGAATGCATTGAAGCAGGCGATGGACAAACATGATCTTCCATATGAGATTGATGAAGGCGGCGGGGCGTTCTATGGTCCGAAGATTGACATCAAGATTACCGATGCGATCGGGCGCGAATGGCAGTGTGGAACGGTGCAGCTGGACTTCAACCTTCCGGAGCGTTTTGAGCTTGAATATACCGGTGAAGAGAACAATAAAGTTCAGCCGGTTATGATTCACCGAGCGATTTTAGGTTCGTTTGAGCGTTTTATTGGTATATTGACGGAACATTATGCGGGTGAATTCCCAATGTTTATCGCGCCGACGCAGGTTGCGATCGTCCCTATTGCTGAAACGCACAATGCATATGCACGGGAAATAGCGGATAAACTGATTGACCTGGGCGCGGATTTCGAGATCTTTGACAAGAATGAAAGTCTGAACAAGAGAATCCGTACAGCGGAAAAAGGGCGTGTTCCGATGATCATTGTCTTAGGGGATGAAGAAGTCGAGAACAAAACCGTCGCTATACGCGATAGACGAACAAGAGAGCAGTCAAACGCAAGTGAGGCAGAGTTCCTTGATATCATAAAAACCAAAATTAATGAGGTACATTTTTGAGTAAAAAACAACAGACCATAATGAACGACGATATCCGCGTTCCAGAAGTACGCTGTGTAGTAGACGGTGGAGAAGCACTCGGTATCGTTTCAACTGATGTTGCGATGGATAAGGCAAATGAGTTAGGACTGGATCTTGTATTGATCTCTCCGGATGCAAAGCCACCTGTTGCAAAGATTATGGATTATGGTAAATTCAAGTACCAAGAAGAGAAAAAGAAAAAAGAGCAGCGTAAGAACCAGGTAAAGATCGAAGTCAAAGAGATCAAACTATCGGTTAAGATCGCTGATAACGATATCTCGTATAAAGTGAAACACGCTCGTGAGTTCCTGGAAGCAGGGAAGCATGTAAAGTTCCGTGTTTTCCTTCGCGGGCGTGAGATGGCTCACCCTGAAGCGGCAAAAGACGTATTGTTAAAAGTATGGCCGATGGTAGAAGACCTTGGGACGATGGACAAACCGCCGCGTCTTGAAGGCCGCTACTTCAACATGCTTGTTCTTCCTAAGAAAGACGACAAGAAGAAATAATTAGCAGAGGCTCACGCCCTCTGCTCCTTTCGATCCTTTGATGGATTCCTCCTCATTTATTATCTGATAAAGAATTCTTAGAGTATACTACTTAAAAGCCCACATTATAAAGGCTATGTATGCGCAGAGTGCTCTTGTTACTTATCCCTTTTATTTTCGTATATGCCGATGAGGCAAGTGAGATCATGCAGAAGGTGGATAACAATATCCGCGGAAAAAACATCTACCTGAAACTGGACATGCATGTAGTCTCATTGGGCCATGAGCGTAATATAAAGATGCAAAGCTGGTCTCAGGGAAGTAAAAAAAGTTTTGTAAAGATACTCTATCCTCCGAAGGACAAAGGGATTACCTTCTTAAGTCTTGATAACCAGATGTGGCAATATGTACCAAAGATCGAACGGACGATCAAAATCCCGCCCTCTATGATGCTGCAAAACTGGATGGGAAGTGATATCACCAATGATGATATGGTCAAACAGAGCTCGGTCATCGAAGATTATGATGCGAGGATAATCGGGCGTGATGGGGCGCTGGTTACTATAGAGCTGATACCCAAAGAGGATGCCGCCGTCGTCTGGGGAAAGATCGTCAGTACAATCGACACAGAGACCTACACGTCTAGAAAAGACCTTTTTTTTGATGAAGAGGGGGATGAGGTGCGTTTCTTTACCTATGAGAAAGTACATAAATATGGGGACTATTTCCTTCCTACGTATTGGAAAGTACAGTCAAGCGACAGGGAAGGTCGTTTCACGGAGATCAGGCTTGAAGAAGTAAGGTATGATACAGAGATATCTGAACAGTATTTCAAAAAGAGCGCTTTGAAACGGTTTTCCAGATAGGAAGAGAAATGCTTGATTTTGCGCTAAAAAACATCTTCTTTTATAAGGGCCGCTCGATAACGACTTTTATCTTGACCCTTGTATCCACTATGTTGTTTATTGTTTCTGTCTCCTGGCAGGATGGATCACATAAGTCCATGCTGGAAAATGCTGTGAAGGTCTATACGGGTGCCATAGAGATATATCATAAAGGATACCGGGATATAGGGGGAAATGAGTATCTTATCAATGATGTCAAGCCAATTATTGATAAGCTTTCTGATATTGGCGGTATTCAAACCTTTAGCACACGATATGAGACCTACGGTTTGTTATCAAGCAAAGAATATTCTTCCGCTTCCATGGTCTCAGGTATCGAGCCGCAAAAAGAGAGGTCTTTGAGCCTCATCGCATCAGCGCGTATAGCAGGAGAATTCCTGGGCCCGGACTCCGGGAATTGTTTGTATATGGGTTCGGAATTGGTAAAGAAGTTACGCATAAGTCTCGGGGATGAGGTGAGTTTTATCGGTTCTGCAAGCGATGACTCTTTTGCAGCGGACATTTTCACATTATGCGGCGTATTCAAGACCGGCTCCTTTGAGTTTGACTCAGGCACCTCTTTTGTCTCAAGAGATTATTTCGACACCTTGATGTACGCTCAAAACAAGGCTTCCTATGTCACGTTGAAACTCAATGACCTGGATGATATTGAGGAAATCAATCAAAAGATCATCGAGAGTTTGGATAATGAGAATCTGGAGTCACTGACATGGAAAATATTGATGAAAAACATGGTGGAGGCAATGGAGGTAGATAGTGTCTTTGGCTATATTTCACTGTCTCTTTTCCTTATCGTCATATTCTTTGTTATCATGATCTATGGATTTATCAATGTCAGTTCACGTATCAAAGAGTTTGGAGTGTTAAGGTGCATAGGATTAAGTCAGGCAAATGTGTTCACTATTCTCATGTATGAGATCATGGTACTTTCAACCCTCGCCATTGTTATCGCAGCACCGATAGCAGGATCGATCTGCTACTACTACACACTCAACCCGATCGTTATCGAAGGCATGGCTGAGATGTATAAGGATTATGGGATCGTTTCTGATGAGATGCCTTTTGACTTTGATCTGTTTACCATAACCTGGAATGTACTGTTGATCTATGGTCTTAATTTTTTAAGTATCATCTACCCTTACGTCTATATCAATGGTTTTAAACCGATCGAGGCAGCAAAACATGTATAGTCTCATAGTTAAAATGGCATGGAGAAACTCGCATATTCGGCCTGCCCGGACATTTTTGGTCATCCTGATGATTTCTGTGAGCATGAGTCTGATGCTAGGAATACAAGGACTGTATGACGGTATGGTAAAAAACATGATCGAGAAGAGCAAGCGGAGTGGAAGCGGTGACGTCTCGATCTTCGCACAGGGGTATCGTACAGAGCAGGATCTTAAGTATAGGATAAAGGATGCAGAGGGTATCAAGAGAGAGCTTGAAAAGACAAAAGGTGTCAGAGCAGTTACGCTGAGGATGAAGGCAGATGGCCTGGCCTCTACGGCCAGAAAGTCCTCTTTTGCTTCGATATACGGTATTGATCTCCAACAGGAAGAGAAGTTTGGAAGGTTTAGCGAGTTTTTGAAAGAGGGAGAAGTCTCATTTGAAAGACGGGGTGCTTTAATCGGACTGGAATTGGCCAAAAGGTTAAAATTGAAGCTGGGATCAAAACTTGTCTTTTCAACCCAAGACATCCGGGGTGAGATCAATGCTGTCTCTGTAAAGGTTAGAGGGATTGTGCAAACGACAAATGTATCTCTTGATGCCAATGCGATATTTATGGATATCGGGCGTGTACACAAGTTTTTGGGTACGAAGCACTCGGAAGCAACGCATATTGCTTTGATGCTTGAGGACGAGAAAGTATACGATCTCATTCAAGCAGACTATCCAGACCTTGATGTCAAAAGCTTCTTGCAACTGCAACCAATGATACAACAGATGCAGGATATGATGGTGATATTCAATTCGATCACTTTTTTGATTGTCATGAGTGTAGTCTTTGTGGGGATATTGGGAGTGATGTATGTTTCGATCCTGGATCGTATACGCGAGTTTGGGATCTTGCTGGGTATCGGGATGGAATATTCATTGATACGACTTCAAATAGTCATGGAAGCGATTTTTGTTGGCTTGGCTGGCTATCTGTCGGGGGCCGTCCTAGGGACACTTTTTTTAGTGTATCTAAGCGAATACGGTTTGGATCTGAGCGCTTTTTCCGATGCCTTGGAAATGTGGGGATATGAGGCAGTGATAAAGGGTACGATCAAGCTCTCTTATTTTACATCGACATTTTTGGCCATTATTGTGGCCTCTTTGTTCAGTGTGCTAATTCCCCTTATTAAGATCAAGAGACTCAATCCTATCGAGGTGATCAAGGCTGAAAAATGATTAGACTGGAAAATGTAAACAAGTACTTTTATAAAGGAGAACCGAGAGAGGTTCATGCTCTTCGGGATATCAACTTGCAAATAGAGGAGGGAGAGTTCTCACTCTTGAGTGGCCCCTCCGGGTGTGGAAAGACGACCCTGCTTAATGCGATCGGTGCACTGGACAGTATCGACAGTGGCAAGATCTATCTGGATAATAAGGAGATAGGTTCGCTGGATGAGGATGAGCGTACACAGTTGAGGCTGCATGATATGGGGTTTGTCTTTCAGGCATATAATTTGGTGCCTGTTTTAAATGTCGAAGAGAATATTGGGTTTGTCATGAAGCTTCGGGGATTTAGTGATGAGCAAATCCGACAAAGAGTACTCGAAGTTTCTGCGATGTTAGAGATGGATCATAAACTAAAGTCTTTACCGAATACCCTCAGTGGCGGACAACAGCAGCGTGTAGCCGTAGCCCGGGCTGTAGCAGCAAAGCCAAAGATTATCCTGGCAGATGAACCTACGGCAAACCTTGACTCTCAGAACTCTAAGACCTTGATGGAGATGATGAAAGAGCTTAATGCAAAAGAAAAGATGAGTATCCTGTTCGCTTCCCATGACGAGTATGTTCTTGAGAATGTGCGGCGTGTAATCAAACTTAATGACGGCAGAATTATTGATGTTTAGAAAGTTTGTACTTTTCGTATCTGTGTTATGTGCGCTTCATGCAGACTTTGACTATACCATCAGCAATACCAACTTTACGATTTCCCAGGGTGCGTCATTGCCTTTTGAAAACAGGGAATATATCTATAATTATGACCGTTTCCGTTTTCGGGGTGACTATGTTCAGGAGAAGTTTTACGGAAGCGTTATTGCCGATGCGGTGAATTACTTAGGTCATGATTTTATCCAATCGACCGGTTATACATTAATAAAAAATCAGGAGTCTGATACACCATTCAAAACACAGACCTCATACAGTAATTATCATGAAGGTGAGGCCTATGCAAAACTGTACCGCGCATATGCCGGATATGAAGATGAGGAGAATAGGGTAACATTTGGACTTCAGAACATCACGATGGGGGTAGGTCGTATCTGGACACCGAGTAATCTGTTCAATCCGCGTAATACATATGCCTTTGAACCGGATGAGGTCTATGGTGTTGCTGCATTAAATTACACCAGGTATATAGACGATACATCCCATCTTACGGCAGTAGTTTCACAGAAAAAAGACAAAAGCTATAAATATGCAGCTCGTTACAAAGGTTTTTTGGAGTTTGCAGATATCGCAGTGAATACGATCTATTCAGATAATACGAGGATGATCGCTTATGAGCTGGAAGGGAACCTGGCCGATACCGGGGTGGAACTGCGATCTGAAGGTGCCTATATCAAGAGTGAGTTTAAAACTTCCCTGATACAAAAAGAAGATAAGGAGTTTTTTCAGGGGATAGTAGGAGCTGATTACGGTTTTGAAAACGGCTTGACACTGACAGGTGAAGCCCTCTATAGTTCAGAGTCATTCTCATATGAAGAATTACTCTTAAACCTTGATTCGGAGATATCCTCTAATCTGAACTTTTCAAAGTTTTATATGGGGACGACACTCAATTACAGCGTTAATATATTCCTAGATGCATCTCTGGTCTATATTGAAAGCTTTAATGAACACAATTCACGGTTTATCTCGCCGACACTCTCCTATACGCTCAATGATTACAATACCTTTGTCTTAGGTGCCCTGATTCACGCCGGTCCCAGTGGAAGTGAGTTTGGAAGTTTTGGCAACAGTTATTACTTGAAGTATCTTCTCTCATTTTAGGACTTTTAAATTTAGTAAAATTTCGGTATAATCCCAAACTCATTTTACACTCCGGTGTAGAGTAGTTAACAAAGCTTTTGTAATACAAGGGTAGAAAGCACCGAAGGTGCGTGGGCACTCTGCCGAAGAGAACCCAGTGTTAACGTAGGTTTCGGGGCTCTGCTCCGATGCTGTAAAAATCTAATGAAAGGTCAAATCGATGCCAAAGATGAAATCTGTAAAAGGCGCTGTAAAGCGTTTTAAGGTTAAGAAAAATGGTCAAATCAAACGTGGAACAGCGTTTAGAAGCCACATTCTTACTAAACAAGATGCAAGTACTCGTCGTGAGCAAAACACTCCAAAAGTGGTTGCTAAAGTAGACGCTGCTAACATCAAAGCGATGATCAACTAATAATAAATTAGATTGATTCAATTCTCCGTTGCATAAACGGGCAAGTCTGTGAAAATCAGCACCCCTATCATTTAAAAGTATGAACGGGTAAAGAAAAAGGAAAAAAATGCCAAGAGTAAAAACTGGTGTCGTAAGACGCAAAAGACACAAAAAAGTATTAAAGCAAGCCAAAGGTTTCTTCAGCGGACGTAGAAAACACTTCCGTAAAGCGAAGGAGCAAATTGAACACAGTATGGTATACGCATACCGTGACCGTAAGCAAAAGAAACGTGAGTTCCGTAAACTATGGATTATCCGTATCAATGCAGCTTGTCGTTTAAACGATATGTCATATTCTGTATTCATCAATGGATTGAAAAAAGCTGGTATCGAGCTTGACCGTAAAATCCTTGCTGAT
>JBFEXS010000093.1:0-8869 GCA_041562555.1 Sulfurimonadaceae bacterium | reverse complement strand
GGGAAGACACCTACATCTACATACTTAACACGAAGACGCCATGTACTCAATGGTACCTCGTTTTCGACCTTACATGCAATTTCGCAGCCCTTACATCCCATACAAAGATGCAAGTCTACTAAGAAACCTAAATGCATTCATTCTCCTCCTACTTAAGATTATGAACTTATCGTAATTACTAATAATTAAAAGAAGTATCTCTTATTTCAGCGAAACAAGGAACTTTCCTAGGAGGATAATATCTTAAATAGTCTTATCTGAAACTAAAGAAGTTGAAAGAAAAATTATATTTTTTTACTTGTGTGTAAAATAAGAATTGACATATTTTTTTTAGTTAAAACTAAGAAAAGTCATATGTGGGCGATAAACGCTTGAAGCTCTATAATAGCGTATACACTTGAAGTTCAATAAGGTTGTTCTCACTCTAATCTTTAGAAAAGAGTCTTACTATAATTAACGAAAGAGACACTGAAGCAGTAGCGTCTCTTTCCTAGTCACTATATCTTTAAACACGTACTCTTTAGATTGAAGGCTCAACCCTCATCTTCTTGTTCATCATGTTCTTCTTCCTCTTCTACAAACATCGAAGGATCATTCAAACACTCCATACCATCAGAGTATTTTTCAACGGATCCACCATATTTATAGACAATATCACCACCTAACAACCCTTGATAGGCCAGACTTGAAGAGATAGCAAACAGGCCTACCAGCACTAAACTTTCTAAAGGAACATTTCTTACCTTGCAAGCAAAGAACTTTGCCACTGCAAGAATCCCTGTAGCGATCATAAGATAAAAACCGATGTTTTTATGCTGGAGCAATACACTTTGTCCCTCTGTACTCAAGAAAGGATAAACATCCTTACCTTCCAAGCCGCCTGTATACCATGCTAAACCCATCATCACCGCAGATATTATCAGAATACGTGCTGACCACTGCGAATAGACATAGTTACTGCTGATACTGTAAGCGATCTGAAAAACCAAGGCCACCATAGGCAAGACAATTGCGAAATGAACTAAAGGGGGATGTAGAAGTGTTGATTCCATGTTTCTCTCTTTATTAGAAGTTCAACTCCTAATAAAGGAGCTGTTATTGTTTTAAACGTACACGAACAGACTGTTCATGTGCTGTCAAACTTTCTGTATTAGCTATCATAGCACAAGCTTCACCAATTTCATTGATAGCATCGGCAGAAAAAGAGATTATTGAAGATTTTTTCATAAAGTTTTCAACTCCCAACGGAGAATAAAACTTTGCTGTTCCACCTGTCGGTAGTGTATGGTTAGGTCCGGCGACATAATCACCAATCGCTTCAGGCGTGTTAGGTCCTAGGAAAATCGCACCTGCATGTTTGATCTTTGGAAGCAGATCAAATGGATTCAGAGTAACTACTTCTAGGTGCTCAGGCGCTATCTCATTCATCAGCTCAATCGCTTCCTCCATGTCTTTTGTTACGATGACTGCACCACGCTCTTCAATTGACTTGCGCGCGATCTCTTCACGAGGAAGTTTTTTTAACCATCCTTCGATCTCTACCACCGTATCGTCAGCAATTTTTTGTGACGGTGTGATCAGAATAGATGAAGCCATCTCATCATGTTCTGCCTGAGAAAGAAGATCGATTGCAAGATGGTTTGCATTGGCACTCTCGTCTGCCAAGACACCGATCTCAGACGGTCCGGCGATCATGTCGATATTCACATCACCAAAAACAAGTTTTTTAGCTGTAGCGACAAAGATATTACCCGGGCCGGTAATGACGTCTACCTTAGGGATATTTTCTGTTCCGTAGGCCATAGCAGCAATAGCCGACGCGCCACCGACCTTGAAAACATTCTTAACACCACACAGATGACACGCGGCCAAAAGAAGGTGGTTAGGCTCATTATCCGGTGTCGGTGTACAGACAACGATCTCCTCCACACCGGCCACCTGTGCGGGGATGACATTCATCAGAAGTGACGAAGGATAAGCTGCTTTACCTCCGGGGATATAAAGCCCTGCTTTATCGACCGGCGTAACTTTTTGTCCCAATATCGTACCGTTAGCTTCTGTATCAAACCATGATTTTGGAAGCTGCTTTTCATGATATGCCTTGATACGGTCGTAGGCCAGATGTAACGCAGACTTAAGCTCTTGATTCAAAGCATCATACGCTTCTTTCATGATATCTGTGCCGATTTTCAAATCATCATCTGATGCCGGTGACCAATTGTCAAATTTGGCGATGTGACGTTTTAGCGCACCATTTTTTTCCGTTTTGATCTCAGAGATAATGCCATTTACGATGCTCGAGACCTGCTCGATGTCCATCTTACCTCGTCCTAATAACTCTTCAAAAGCCTCAGCAAAACCTGCATCGGCAGTAGAAAGGATTGTCATGATTTCTATCCTCATAAATAATTGTCGTGATTATAGCGAAAAGTAGCTGTAGCGATTTTACGAAGTAAAACTTTCTTTAGAAAACGAGCAAAAGCGGTTTTTACGAAGTGAAAAGTTTCTTGATACGTATATGTTCATGAAGGAAAAAGAGTGCGACCTTTTGTACAGAAAGAATAAAGAGAAGTCCTAGCTTCTCTTTAATTTACCAGCCGATACCCAGATACACCATATAGCGGCGATCCGTCAGATCACCCACTTCAGGACCTATCTCTTCAGCATAGGTAGCTGCACTGATTTTGATCAATGTTGCTTGAAGGTCTACACCCAATGTATATTCACCCTGATAATACCCGGCGTTCAATGTCGTCATAAACCAGCTGTTATCAAACAATCCAATACTTGTTCCTACACGCAAACGTTTCATCATATCCGTCTCATCATAATCCTGATAACTGACATCTGTGACCACGCCACCTGTCTGTGCAAACTGATAAAAGCGTGTTTGGTTTTCATTCATAATATCTACATAATCGACAGCAAGAATGAAATGTTCCAAGAAATCAATCTCAGGAGAGATAGAGAGACCGACATTGACGGTCATCGGTTGTCTACCGTAATTGTCATCCATCTTCATATCACCGATATTGAGTACACTCAGACCAATGGCAGGACGCCAGAAGCTGTCTTCATACATCTTATAGATCACCCCTAAATCTATACCGTAACCGCTTGATTCTTGCTCATATTTATCCTGTAAGTATTCATCGATATTATCCTGGTTGTCTACGATCTCGGTAATACCTATCCCGCCTTCATAGGACATCTGTGTAATGTACTTGGCCCCTATACCTACATCCAGTGTTCCCGGTCCCACATCTTCAAAACTCGTCGCATATGCGAAAGTCACTCCACCATAACCGCGTGAGTGTGTCTCGATCAGATCATTTGCACCCCCGTTACCATGGGCAATAAAGTTCACATCCGCCGCTGCCAGTATACCAACGGCCCAAGCAGAACCCTCTGAGTTACTTGCAACGGCCGAATAGTTACTCACATCTACATTAAAATGCTCACCAGAATACTTTTTAAGTACATCCGATACATCTTGGGCATCACTGTCTGCTGCATCTAAATCATCAGCGAAATCCTGAATCTTTTCACTACCTTGGATACCAATTCCCAGTAGTTCTACTTCAATCCCATGATCTTCCCGGATACTTCGAATCCCCGCCGGATTGTGAAACACAGAAGAGGTATAGCCACCTACAGCGACATTCGCACCCCCCATTCCCATAATACGTGCATCTTTATAAAGGTAAGCATGCTCAGAAAAACCCGCCATCAATGCCGATGTGGCACATAATGATAATACTAATATTTTTTTCATTTACATCTTCCTTTTATAGACTGTTCAAATAGTCTTGAATTTCTGTCAGTGTTACATCACCACTTGCATCTGTGTCTATCTCAGCTTTGTATGCATCAATGTCTGCCTGCAAGGTCGGATCACCTCCAAGTGCACCTGAAACTGCATCCAACCCGCTATTTAACGTATCGACCAATAGAGTAGATACATTTTGATCAGCCACAGCCGGGTTTTGGTTCAATGGACAAGCGTAAGGACTTAAAACAGCATCACGTGTATCTGATGGATTACTGAAATCATTACTACAATATCCATCCGTAACTATTGTCGTTCCACCCGGTATTGTAGCCGTTTCTGTACCCAATCTGTAGTAGACATTGGAACTAGTGTTCATGGTCACGACGACATCACTAAACACGCGTGTCGAAGCATCTGTGTACGTAAAGGTGACATCAGAAGCTGTTACAGAAGATGCACCTGAACATAATGAACCGTCGTTCATGTATTGCAATGCACACATGGAAGCTTCCATATCTTCCTTGGCTGCATCCTGTGCAGTTGTATTTACGTCATCAAATAATGCCGCGATATCATCCAAAAGGTAACTTACCGTCGTTGTCGCCAGCATCGTTTCTGCCAGTCCGATATACAGACAGATATCTTTTTGTGATGTTGTAAGATTAGGATCTGTACAGTTCGTTAATCCCAAGGCGGCCGTATAGGCATCACTCGCATTTCCAAGACTTTCCAGGGCTGTAGCACTCTGTTTTGAACTCACTCCATCGATAAATGCTTCATAAGATGAAGTATTTGTATCATCCTGCACACCTATCAAAGTAATGATATCCGATACACTTAAACCTGCCGATCCCATATATGCGGCACCCAGATCAATCTGCCATTCATTTCCGGAATAAGCGGCATAACATGCACTGGCCGGATTCGTCAATTCAGCGATGACTGCTGCATAATTTCCTTGATCAAGGTTTTGCTGTACACTGAAACGGCACGCTGCCGCATCACTTTCACTTTCACTACCGCAACCTGCGATAAACAGAAGAAAGGCACTCAGGCCTAAGGTCAAAATCTTTTTCACACAAACTCCTTATATAAGACTGCCAATACTATGTAACTAGCTAAAACAAGCCTTTAGTATAGAGGTAATAAGATTAATATTACTTGAGTTCTCTAAAGTAGATTTCAATTTTGTGACATGAAGAAAGTAAATTCACACTTAAGTTTTCTTAAAGCTTATGCTCAACATTTACTACACAACATCCTACTATAATGATGTAAAAAGGAAAAAAATGAGATATTTACTCGTTTTATTGCTTCCGCTTTTGCTTTCTGCTTCACATATCTCTGTTCAGGTCTTAGGTTCGGGAGGCCCGGAAACAAGTAAGCGTGCATCCGCTGCCTATCTTGTAAAAAAAGACGGCAAGGCACTTGTAGTGATTGATTTTGGTGCAGGCGCATTATTACGGTTTTCAGAGGCGAAAGCCAAGATAGAGGATCTTGAGTTGGTCCTTTTTACCCATCTTCATATTGACCATGTTGTTGAGTTTCCTGCACTGATGAAAGCCGGTTATTTCTCAAAGAGAAAGACCTTGCTTCCTATCATTGGTCCTGCAGGTAATACATATTTTCCCGGTCTTGAAGAATATATCGATTTACAGTTTGGAGAAAAAGGAGGCTACCGGTACATGTCTGACATCCTGACTATGCAAAGTGATTCCTTTTCTATCCATCCTATAGAGATCAAGAACGGACAAAATCATGATTTCAACGGCATACACCTGTCTGCTGTACCTGTGAATCATGGCGTAGTACCCGCTTTTGCCTATCGCATTGAGATCGAGGGCATCAAGATTGTTTTTTCCGGCGACACCTCAGCACGTTCGGATGCACTCAGTAAACTTGCCGAAGAAGCAGATCTCTTTATTGCACATCATGCAATTCCTGAAAAAGGTTTTCAAGGAGCAAGGGAACTTCATATGACACCTTCACGGATAGCGAACATCGCACACAAAGCCAAGGTAAAAAAACTTGTACTCTCCCATAGGATGAAACGCACCTTTGGCCTTGAGGCACAGCATGAGTCTATCATCCGAAAATACTACCGGGGTCCATTAGTATGGGCTGAAGACCTTATGGAGATTGTGATCAAAGAATGATCTCTGCCGGTTAAGTCTGAATAAACTAAGGCAGACCTGATATCAGCATCAGGCACTAATCTTTGATTTGATCCGAATTCATGTTCTCTTCATAAAACAAATAGGAGTTTTTCACTCCCTCTTTTACCGTGTACATCGCTTTATCCGCAAAATCAATGAGTTCATCAATATCATTTGAGTGTTTTGGAAACAGACTGATACCTATGCTGACTCCGACCTGCATGTCTGAAGACAAAAACGGATAGTCATCATTCACTGTTTGAATGATATCTTCCGCTTTTTGTGTGACTTCCGTCAGTTTATCAATATTACTCATGATGAGAACAAATTCATCACCTCCTACTCGGGCGATGAGATCATTCTCATTCACAAGCGCATTGAGTCTGCTTGCTACCGTACTTAAAAGTTTATCTCCCACAGAGTGTCCGTAACTGTTATTAACCTCTTTAAATCCATCAAGGTCTATGAATATGACAGCCATGGTACGATTGTTATGCATGGCGATCTTGATCTTCTCATCCAGCACCTTATATAAAAAATATCTATTTGGCAGCTTCGTCAATGCATCATGATTTGCGTAATAACTCAGTTGTGCATTGGCCTCTTTTAATTCTTTGGACTTTTCCAACAAAGCATTATGTTCTCTTTCAAGGCGGACATTGGCATTCTCTTCCTTTTCGTTTATAAAATACCTTATCAAGAAAAACACCCCTGCTAATCCTGCCGAGACATTCAAAAAAAAGAAGAGTTCAATCGCGATTTGTGGAATCGCATACTGCGTACTCTCTATCAAGGTCTGATCGATCAATGATGAGATTACAACAAGACCTAAAAAAGCATAAAACCAATACATCCCTTTTTGCCTGTTCTCATAAATCAGAGCAGCAATCGGTGCAAAGAAAGCCCAAATAAACACAAAAGAACCTAATGCGAAACCCCCTAATGACCACATAAGTAAGAAAGGCAACAAGAGGACCAGTAACATCTGGATGTGATATAGGGGAATAATGTTTTTCGTTCTGTATAGATGTCACAGGTTTACAAACGAGATAAATGCGTATGAAAGCGGGATAGATGCTGAAAGTTTAAGATCCAGGAAAAGATAGAGGCTGCCCCAAATCACTGCTGAGGGTGCTATGATCAGGGGTACGATGACCATTGATGATTTTTTTAATCGTAAGGCTTCGTCATCTTCCTGACTCGCACCAATATTAAGTACCTTGTGTAATATAGACCCCTCTTTCATTCTCTTCTCCTAGTTAATGCGACATATACTATCATAAGTTTTACCTATATGTACAATATTCTTTTCCTGAGACCGGATTATCAATGATCCCTTCCGAACATACGAACTTGATAGGGACAGAAACCGAATCATACCCCTGAGCGGTGTATTCCGCCTTTGTTACGACAAAATGGAGGTGGGGCCCGGAGGTTCGTCCTGTATTTCCTGAAAGTGCTATCAACTGGCCTTGTTCTACCGTATCACCGAGGTGAACCTTTACACCATTATGTTGAAGATGAAAATAACGGCCCAAGGTCTTATCCTCATGTTCGACAATGACATAGTTCGCAAACCTCCGCATAGACAAGGCCATACCATGCTTTGTATGTTCCTGTACAATTTCCACGACCTTCCCGCCTCGTGCTGCGTATACCGGTGTCCCATTGTCCATTGCAAAATCGATCGCATATTTCGCGTTTCCCTTATGAGAGGTGTTCCCATTGAAACCTTGGGAGACCTTATGACTTTTTTGAAACGGAAGGGCATAGATAAATGCAGCATCGTGTTTCGCATGTACCGATCCCTTGACCCATGAAATGTGTGAATTGAAACTCCCTACATGCTTGTTGACATCACTGTTTTTCAGATGCAAAGCCTTGATCTTCTGCTTTGGTCGCAAGATGAATCTAAAAGGTAGATCCGTTTCCGTCGTATACCCTTGTATATCATCCATGTGCAGCGTAGCACTTACATGCATCTCAAAGAGGTTTTCAATATAAAAATCGATATCACCTTTAGCTTCATGCGCATAGACGATCACTCCGCCCTTGCGTTTAGCCACCAAAAGCTGCCGTAACTTCAAAGCCTCTGCTTTACGCAGGACTTCTTGATATGCGCGGTATTCATCATGCATTTTTTGTGAAAAGACATAGGAACGCTCATCCAGCTCTTTTTCTGCTTGCAAACGTTTAAAGTAACTATTCTGTTCTATAACACCTATTTTCTTACCGTATGCGAGGACTGCCCTTCTCAGCTTTACATTCTCTTGAACAAACCTGTTTCCCTGCTCTATCAAAAATAGGAAATACGCCTTCTCCTGTTCCTGAATTGATCGAAACACCTCGTCATAATAAAGTGTACGCAGACTGCTTCGATCCTTATCCAGAGTACGTAAAGAGTCGAGATACCTGTGAAAAAGTTTTTCTTCCTCTAAGCCCTCTTCACTCTCGATCTCTTTATCAAGGGCAATACCAATCTCGAATGCTTCGTCAACCCGACCAAAATAGGTGTCAATCTGTGAAAAATGCCTTTGAAACTTATGATGCTCCAGTAAGGAGAGATACACGGGGCGTTCGGATTCGATTTGATCTCCCAGGTCAATAAAGGCCTTGGGAACTTGTGCAAGAAGCAACAGGGGAAAAAGAGCAAGGATAAACGACTTCATTCAAAATGACACTACGATATGGAGTTGTCTCGATATCAATCTTCTATGGTTTGTCATCCTTCACCTCTTTTCAGGCACCCCATGTACCTAATCCTCATCCTTGAGATACCGCTGCAATACCGAGCCGGTCCTGTATGGGACCTTACCCGAAGGAACCACCTTTGAGGCGTCTTCCAAGTGCGTCTCCTGATCATCAAAGAAGATATGTGCCTTATACGCCTTTAAGATCTGATCCTTGGATAAACCTCCCAGAAAGAAAGCCTCATCAACAT
>JBFEXS010000092.1:0-9183 GCA_041562555.1 Sulfurimonadaceae bacterium | reverse complement strand
TCACGCCGTTCACTGGATATGTTCAAAAAACTGAATATTCCTATCGCGGGTATCGTTGAGAACATGTCAGGTTTTATCGCACCGGATACGGGTGTTGAGTATGACATCTTCGGTAAAGGTACAACACAACCGGTTGCAGATCAGTTTGATACAACTATCATCGCTGAAGTGCCTATCGAGCCTGCAGTTCGTACCGGTGGAGATGAAGGTAAACCAGTGACTTTCTCTAAACCTGATTCTAAAACAGCACAATGTTTTATGGCAGCAGCTGAATCACTTTGGGCTACAATCGAAAAGATCAATGAAGAAGGTGGTGTAGATAACGCCGCTGTTCAACCGACAACACCTCCAGGTGTATCTGCATGTTCTACAGGGGGCGCAGCTGCTGCAGCTCCTGAACAACCGGCACAAGGTGGTGGTTGTGGTACAGGGTGTGGCTGTCACTAAGTCCTTGCCCTTCGAACATTGAAGCTCAGCTTCGATGTTGCCTCTTCTCTAAATCATAAATCCGTTATATTTTTGTAATATCTCTTCTATATAATCCCTGTATGACCTTAAGCAATTATTGGCAAAAGGCACTTGATAAGGTGTATTTTGCATTTCAAAAAATAGAAACTACAGAAGGCAATGTCTATGCTTATGAGGCCTTGCTGCGCGGATATAAAGAGGCAGGATTTCAGACGATAGATCATGTCTTTGATCTGGCATATGAAGAGGGTGTCTTGAATGTTCTTGACTATCATCTGCGTATCAAAGCCTTAAAAGCCTATAAAACGATAGCCAAGCCGGCGACAACAAAACTATTTTATAATATAGACAATAGGATTTTTAATACCTCATATGCAGAACCTCTATGTATGCAGTCGACGATAGAGTCCCTGGGATTACAGGCCCAGGAGATCTGTTTTGAACTATCTGAGAAGCATGACTTTGGCTCACTCCCAGACCTTCATCAACGGCTTAAATCTTACAAACAACAGAATATCAACATTGCCATAGATGATTTTGGTATGGGGGTTTCAGGAATGAAGTTTCTGTATGAGGTTGAACCGGGATATTTAAAGATTGACCGTTTTTTTATAGAAGGGATCAACTCAAATGAGAAAAAACAGCATCTGGTGATGGGTCTGGTCATTCTATCAAAGTCTTTTGGATTTAAAGTTATTGCCGAAGGTATCGAGTCTGAGTTGGAATACAAGACCTGCAAGTCTTTGGGATGTCATCTTTTACAGGGATATTATCTGCATAAGCCCCAATGCTTTGAAGAGCATACTTTGCGGGGCTTGGAACAAAAAGCGATCTAGTAGTCTTCGAACATATTCGGTGTGAATTCGACGATCTTGTTACGTCCGGTGTTTTTCGCCGCATACAGAGCAGTATCGGCATATTTGATGACCTTCCATATAGAATCGGCATCCGTAGGGAGTTTGGCAATCCCGATACTGAGCGTTTTTTCAAGGGTTTCATGGCCGATCGTAAATTTTTTGGCCTTGAAGCTGCTGTGAATACTTGTTGCTATTTTTTGCGTTGCTTCCGGTGTGGTGTGTCGTAAAAGAACCAAGAACTCCTCACCACCGTAACGGATAGCAAGGTCGGATTCACGGATAGAGTCTTTCAAGATATCGCTTAAAGCTTTGATGACCGTATCACCGACATCATGTCCATAGGTGTCATTGACCAGTTTAAAATAATCAATATCGATCATCAGGATATCATACTTTGCATCATCACGTTGGATCTGAGCCTGTTCATGTTCGATGTACTCTTCCAAAAACCTGCGGTTGTATAGACCGGTGAGGCCATCACGCAATGAAGACTCACGGAGTATATCCATCAGGATTTTACTCTCGATCACAGGTTTTGCAGCCTCAAGATAGTTCTTGATACTCGTGATGAGATTACTGATGTCACCAAGTTTTTTCTCATCTTTTGCCGAGATGGAGAGCACCAGGCTGAAGTCATTATTGATGGTAAAAGGTAGACAGGCATATTCAAGCTCTCCATTGCGCGTACAAGCGGAACACAGTTCGGGAAAATCAGTAGAGATGATATCCGTAGATGTTCTATAGGCACGACACTCCAAGGCATCGGTATGGGACGTATGCGAACAGAAGGTCTCCCCTTGAGTGATAAAGAGAAGATTACGTTCTTTACGGATATGATTCACTTCATACAGAGCAAAATGTTCAAGTTCAAACTTCTCTTTTAAAAGATGATAGATACGTTGGTAGATATTGTACTTGTCCTTGTCCAACTCGATGGTCTTTTTAAACTTATAGATATCTGCAAGTTCATGAATGATATTCCGAGCCTCATGCAAAGGATCGGTATAGGAGATGTTTGAGCGGGCTACAAAGGTACGAAGCTGGTCTTTGATACTTCCAAAGGCATCTTGCATTTTTTCAAACAGGCCGTTCATCTCATCTGCTACTTCACGTCCTTCACCCTTGATATCCGTAGTAAAACGGTAGGTAAAGTCTCCCAGGTGAGCCTTTTTAATCCCATATTGCAGATTGGCGAACAGGCGCATGTATGGGCGTATATAGTGGTTGGTCATGTACAGGGCGATGATGATAAAAATAACATTCAGACCAAAGATTCTCAAAACGGTAAGCATACCGACACTACGGGTATTACTGATGTCGAACTCCATACTGATTACACCAAGTACATCGCCCTCATTGACATGATGACACTGCATACAGTTGGGAGAATCGATAGCACTCGCAATATATGGAATGGAGACTCTCAAATGGGCAAAATCTGCATCCTCTGTGATCTGTTTTTCCATGACACCGCTTTTTAGGACTCGTTTGTCCATAGCATCACGGGGTTCCTCTTTTGGAAGGCCCGGACCATACTCTTCGTCTACCTTGGGTGATCGGACGATCCATAGTTTTTTCACACCATCATAGTTGGAAATGTTGTTTAAGAAAAAGTTTCGTTTGTCCATCACACCGTTTATCATATGGGCTGTGAGACCGTCTCTGACGACCTCTGCGGTCATTTGTGACTTGTCAATGGCGTTATTATAGGAGTAGTCTCTGAAATTGACGGCGACGTTGATAATAGTTGCGGCAGCAAGGACGATAAGCATGAGGGCGATGATGATGAGTATTTTTTTGTTGGTGTTCATTATGTCATAAATCTTTGATATAAAATAAGTTGTTCTTATAGTATATCAACAAAGATACTGAAAAATAACTAAAAATCATCAAAAGAATAGAAAGAAGCTAGATAAATGTGATTATTAGGTGAAATGTAACAGAGGTGGTGAAAAGCTCAACTCTCTTCAGAAGAAAAGTTCTTCTGCAGAGACAGCTTATTCGACTGTAACCGATTTGGCAAGATTACGTGGCATATCGACATCATTTCCCAGACGAACAGAAATCTCAAGAGAAAGTATTTGCAGGACGACCATCATTTCAAAGAACTCATGCATATAATGCGAGCGTTCAACAATCTGAATAAAATCATCTGCCTTATCGAACTCGATCGCGGAGATAGCACAGATAGTACTGTCACGGGCACTAAGTTCTTCTACATTTGATTTTGTCTTGTCATACAGAAGGTTTGTCGGCATCAAGGCAATCGTAAAAAGTTCAGGGTCAGCCAAGGCAATCGGTCCATGTTTCATCTCGCCTGAGGGATATCCCTCCGCATGCAGATAAGAGATCTCTTTGAGCTTTAAGGCTCCCTCAAGTGCAAGAGGAAAGAAGATATCCCTGCCGATGAAGAAGAACCCGTGTCCATGTAGATACCGTTTGGAAAGACGGCGGATCTTCTCATGCAGATCATCGGTGACTTTGACAGTGGCGGGTACCTCTCTTAGGAGGTTGATATGTGTTGCTAATTCTGTTTGACTCAGAGTCGAACGCAGCTTCGCAAGGTATAGGGAAAGCATCCAGAAAACGACCATCTGCGTTGCAAAGGCCTTGGTCGAAGCAACTCCTTTTTCAATCCCTGCACGGGTCAATATACTGGCATCAGCTTCACGCACCATGGATGAGTTGTCGACATTACAGATCACCAGGGATCTTAAACCTGCTTTTCGTGCCATTTTTAAGGTCTCAAGGGTATCTGCAGTCTCACCGCTTTGAGAGATAACGACAAAGAGCGTATCTTGAGTCATCAAAGGCTCTTTGTAACGGAACTCGGAAGCGATCTCGACGGAACACCGGATCTTTGAGTAACGCTCAAAGAGATAGGATGCTGCGAGGGCGGAGTGATAGGATGTGCCACATGCACAAAGTTTGATCTCGTTAATTCCCTCAAAGAGTTTTGGATCAAGTTCCTCAAAATTGATTTCAGATTCACCCAGTCGACCCATCAATGTATCGGATATCACGTGAGACTGCTCATAGATCTCCTTTTCCATGAAGAAACGGTAGCCATCTTTTTGCGCCGAAAGTTTGGAACTAGGAAGGGGCTTTAAAACAGGGTCTATCTTGTCATAGTTTTCATCGAAGAGTTCAACACTTTCTTTACTTAAAAAACCGTTTTCACCGTCTTGTAGATAGACAACATCAGAACAGATGCCTATCAATGGTGTATCGGAGGAAGCAAAATGTTTTTCATCCCCATTGATACCGATAAGCATTGGCGAACCGTGTTTGGCAAAGAAGATCGTATCCGGAGCCGACTTTGTGATCAGTAATATGGCATAGGCTCCTTCAAGCTCGTCTATGGTAGCTCTAAATGCACTAAGGGGATCGTGTGTGTTCTTAAAATGTGATTCAAAAAGGTGGACAATGACTTCGGTATCGGTTTGAGAAAGAAAATGGACACCCTCGGAAATAAGTCGCTGCTTTAATTCTTGGTAGTTCTCGATGATGCCGTTATGAACGACATATGAACTTTCTCCCACATGTGGGTGAGCATTGAGTTCAGTCGGTTTTCCATGGGTAGCCCAGCGTGTATGTCCGATACCTATTGAAAAGCCTTCCGGGTGAAAATCATATGTCTTGTTTCTCAGGTTTTCAAGTTTCCCAACGGCCTTGTAGATGGAAAAGTTGTCATCCTGCAAAACAGCGATTCCGGCTGAGTCATAGCCCCTGTATTCAAGCTCCCCAAGCCCATCAAGTAAAATATCTTTAATCCCGTTTTGACCTATATATCCGACAATACCGCACATGTTTACCCTTTTTGAACTAATGCATCTATAATTTTTTCGGCATTATGACAAACATTACCGTTTTTTTCAATTAAAAATTGATCACGAGCGCGATTTTTGATAGTGTGTACCTTTGCGGTCGCAATGTCGATTTCTCTATCATCGAAGGCTTTGATAACATAGGCTAATAATCCGCTTTGATCGCTGGTGTTAATACTGAGTCTGGCGTAGGTGTTTGAGTGCTCGCAATCAAGGGTGATCTCCTCGGGTTTGATATTTGGCGGCGTGAGCTGGATCTGCTTGTCCATGTCAAAGGCTTCTTCGATGATCCCTTCTATTTGGGGGACATCATCGGCATGGATAGCCTGTGAAAACTCGATTTTAAAGTATTTGATGTCATTATAGAGTTTGAAGATGTCCATGGCAGCAATGTTAAGGAAATTGAGTCTACCTAAGAGATACCCAAGATTAAGAGGAATATCTTTGTATATTTCTATCTGAAGGTTTGGTGTGTTGGTGATCTTATACCGGTATTTGTCAAGATCATTGGCTCCTTCAAAGAGCTGGACGATTTCCAGAGGTTTATGTTTGATAAAAAAGAGATTGGATTCAATGGCCAGGACATGTTTTTGCTGAATACGGCTAAGGGCCTTGAATGCAGGGCTCTTAATGAGGGCGTTTTCCCGTTTGCGTCGTTTGGTGGCTTCATCGATCAGCTCTTTATTATCAATGACTTCCATGGCAGCATGATAGAGTTCCCGCAAGAGTTTGGCATTAAAAGAATTATAAGTCTTCTGGCTGACTCCATTGATATCCGCATAGGTCAATACGAACAAAAGTTTCAGAGTACGCTCATCCTTGACTTTTGAGATGAAAGAAAAAAGGATTTTTTCATGATAGAAGTCTTCTCTGAAGGCAACCCGGCTCATAGCGATATGATGTTTGATTAATCGTACACCAATCTCGACAAGCTCCTCTGCGATATGAAAGTCATTGACATATGCATTAAACAGACGCGCTCCCACCAGGGAATGATCCTGTGTACGGCCTTTTCCTGTGTCATGTAAAAGAGTGGCAATATGCAGAAGAACACGTTCTTCATGGGTGAAGCTTTTGTAAAGTTCCAAGGCGAGAGGGTCTTTGATGTCCTCAAGGGCCTGGATACACATCAGAGAATGGGTGTCCACAGGGTGAGTGTGGTAGCCGTCAAATTGCGGCAAGAACATAACCTTGGAAAATGGCGGGATGATATCTGCAAGAATACCTGCATCAAAAAACAGCTGCAGAATACAATGCAGATAACGGCGTGAATAGAGTTGTAACAAAAGAGCATTGTCTTTTTTACTTAGATGGCCTTCAACCATACTTGATTTGATACGCTTTAATACGGATGGATCGAAGTGATAGATACGATCTTCCAGAGTGACGAGAAAGGAGAGTAGCTCACTATGGCTGATCTCTTTTGCATGAAAACTGACATAGACGGTGTCCTTTAGGCAATAAAAGCCATGTCCAAGGTAGTTGTTTCGTAATAAAGAAATATTGTTTTGCTTATAAATATAAGCCCGGGTAAGTCTGTGTGTGTAGATCTGTGTAAAGTGGTTGATTGTCCACATGGCATTGATAGTTTTTGTGACTAGCAGACGTTGAGAAGTAAATCCAAGTTTTTTGGCGACTTCGGGAATATATTCAAGAACCAGGATGTCTTGCTGTTTTTTAGCAATGAGATGTAGCGCGGAACGGACACGATAAAGTAGTTCGATGGCTATGCGATACTCTTTATACTCTGTCTCACTAAACAGTTGTCCCTCCAGTTCCCGCGCACTGTTTACACCGTAAAGGGTGTGAGCGATCCAAAAGAGCAGATGTGAATCTCGTAGTCCGCCGACAGATTCTTTGATGTTGGGCTGCATCGATGAAGGGAATTTTTCACGTCGAATACGTGCCTCTTCCATTTTAGCAAGGACAAATTCTTTTTGTTCAAAGTTACGGATTTTATTAAGTTCTTGGATTGTACGCATCCATAAGAAGTTAGATCCGCTGATGAGTCTGGACTCGAAAAAAGCGGTTTTGATAGTGATGTCTTCCGTAGCTGCCGAACGCAGGTCATTAAGTTCATGAACTCTATGTCCAAGTTTTAAACCGGCATCCCAGGCAAGATAAAGAAACTTCTCAATAATATGTTGGGTATTAAACCCTTCTGTATCTTCATATATGATCATCAGGTCAATATCGCTGTGGACACATAACTGTTCTCGTCCGTAGGAACCTAGTGCTATGAAACAGATCGGGATATTGTTTCGCATAGGGATATAGTAATTGAAGCTTTTGCGAAGAATGATCTTGTACATCATATTGATGATATGATCTAATTGTTTGGTATGACGAACAAGGAAGTCTTTTCCCTGATTGGCTTCAAAGAGTTCGTTTAATCCCTCTTTATACTCTTTGATGTATTGCTTAAAGAGTTTTGATATCTCAAAATCGGGAGCATTCTGCTCAATAAGGTCTTCTATCTGATGTGTTAAATCCATGTTTGATACTTTCAAAAAAAATCTTCTTATTATATCTAAGAACTATACGATATAATTCCCGAAAATATAGAATGGGTATGTATAAATTATGGACATTATTCAGAAAATTGAAGCAGGCGAACGTATAAATTTTGAGGAGGCTCTGTCTCTTTATGATCTAGACCTTTTTGAATTGGGTGAACTGGCAGATAGAAAACGTCAATCCCTACATGGAAAAAAGACCTATTTTAATATCAATCGTCATATCAATCCCACCAATATATGTAAAGACACATGTAAGTTTTGTGCCTATTCTGCTTCCCGTAAAAACCCAAAGCCCTATACACTCAAGCATGAGGAGATCATGGAAATCGTAGATGATATCGCATCTCGCGGTATCACCGAAGTCCATATTGTATCGGCACACAATCCGGATACCGGTCTGGAATGGTACACAACGGTTTTTTCCAAGATCAAAGCCAAATATCCTGATATGCATGTCAAGGCGCTTACGGCAGCCGAGATCCATTTTCTCTCGGAAGAGTACGATAAATCCTATGATGAGATCATTGACATCATGATTGAGAATGGTGTCGACTCCTTACCGGGAGGCGGTGCAGAGATCTTTGATGAAGAGGTCCGCGATTATATCTGTAAGGGAAAAGTGAGTTCCGAGCAGTGGCTTGAGATCCATGAAAAATGGCACAGCAGGGGTCGTAAATCAAATGTGACCATGCTTTTTGGACATGTGGAAGAACGCCGCCACCGCATCGATCATATGATGCGCATCCGTGACCTTCAAGACAGGACGGGGGGCTTTAACTGTTTCATTCCTTTGGTCTATCAGACAGAGAACAATTTCTTGAATATCAAAGAGGATATTACCGGTCAGGAGATATTAAAGACCTACGCTATCGCACGACTCTTACTGGATAATGTCCCCAACCTAAAAGCCTACTGGGTGACTTCGACAGTGAACCTCGCATTAGTGGCTCAGGAGTTCGGTTGTAATGACCTGGATGGGACGATTGAAAAAGAGTCTATCAATTCAGCTGCGGGAGCAAAATCTGCTTTTGGAGTTGACCTGGATGAGTTTGTCGGCTTGATCAAGAACTCCGGCTTTACACCGGTAGAACGTGACAGCCTCTATAACGAGATCAAAGTCTGGTGATGGTACAAAGGCCCTGAATGCGAAATTGTCCCTGTTGTAATGAAAGAATTTCAAAATCGTATTTTTTAAAAGAGATGCTCAGAGGGAAACGGGGGTTTTCATTTGTAGGAAAAGAAGTTGGTCTCCAGTGTCAAATATGTGATAGTGAAATAGTTTCCGCTGAACGAAAGTTCAAGATAGCATATGATTACATGTACATATCAATGCTTCCTTTCTTAATCATTGGCTTTAGCAGTACCACTTTTATCTCAAAAGAGACACTCATGAATGTAGCCTTGGCATTTTTTTTGAGTGTAAGTATCCAGGCGAGTTTGTTGATATGGAAGTATTTTAGAATTGAGTTTATCTGTGATGATGAGAGTTCGGAAGAGTACCATGATAGTAGT
>JBFEXS010000091.1:0-9186 GCA_041562555.1 Sulfurimonadaceae bacterium | reverse complement strand
TAAGAATCGTACGAATCGCTATGCTCTGAGTGCTCAGCAGAGTGGAAAGCTTACCCTTGGACCCTTGCGTTGGGATCTGAAGGTACGTTCCAAAGGCAGAGATATCTGGGGAACATGGCTGGCGACATCGAAAACACATACGGTGTTCTCCAATGAGCTGGATATCGAGGTTAAACCTCTGCCTGAAGGCATTATACTTGTAGGTGATTTGCAAATCGAGGCACAGGTCGATAAGGAGGAGATCAATTCCGGGGAAGCGGTTAATTTGACAATACAGGTTAAAGGTCGTGCGAATGTAGAGGATATCCCTGATTTCAGTATCTATATAGATGGCGCACAGGCGTTTAATGAAGAGCCGAAAATCAGTCATTATCTGGAAGGTGAAAAGTATTTTGGAACTTTTACGCAAAAATCAGCTTTGGTAGCAGAACATGATTTTACGATACCGGGCTTTTCATTGCGATATATGGATGTGCAAACGGATACGATTAAAACAATCTCTACAGATCCCATAAATATCAAAGTGAACAACAGCACGCCGGTCAAAGAAGAAAAATTGACGATCGCACGTCCCGAGCCGGTACAGGAGCCGGTCCACACGACAGAGCAATTATCAGGACTGACACTCTTACAGGGTATTCTTTTGTTCTTCGGTGGGACTATTTTAGGAATGATCTTGATGATTTTTCCATGGAAAAGAGTGTTAACCAAGGAAAAAACGACTCAAAAGGTGTCAGCAAAAGTATCAAAAGAAGTCTTACAGCTGCTTATGAGCAATATGGATGGAGATAAAGAGATTGAAGCATTGGTAAAAGACCTTTCTGAGAATCTGTATGAAGGGGCGGGACATCCTGTAGATATGAAGCGATTAAAAGAGATAATCAAGACTCTACAGAGGCAGTAATAGGATTATACACAGCAATTAGTTTTAAAATCAAAGCAAAGCTTTTTAAGAGTTTTGTTATGATGTAGTCCTGAAGGAGAGGTTATGGAAATACCAAGCTATGTGTTTCAATCACCCTATCCATCCGTTATACAAGTAGGACGACCTGACCCTCAGGCGGAGGCTCAACAAGAGCAAAACTCTGCGGTTGATGCCATTGCGAAAGCAGGCAATGAGAGTGTCAAAAAAGCCGAGAATTATCAGGTCAAGAGCACCTCTTCCGTCAATGTGGCTGTGAGCTCCGTTGATGGCGGTGTAAGCGGATCTTTAGAGACCTTTTCAACATTGAATGCACAAGTGCAAGGTCTTGAAGCATACTCGGGTTAGTTGGAACTATTTCAAGATATTATGTAGAGAATTGGCATCTTTCATCTTAGTGTCGAGTTTTTCCCATTGCTCGTTTTGCACCATTTTTTTCATCTCATCCAACTCTTTTTCAAAGTAACTAAGCGAATCAAGCAGGTGCGCTTTGTTCTGTCGAAAAATATCTCCCCACATATTAGGTGAAGACTTTGCCAAACGGCTCATAGACCTAAATCCTCCCGCTGCCAGATTTAGAATGTTTTCATGCTCTTCATGTTGGAGTACCGCATTTGCCAGAGAAAAGGATATAAGATGGGGCATATGGGAGATAAAGGCCACATGAAGATCATGTTCATGGGCTTTCATGTAGACCAGTTTCATATGTATTTGTGAAAAAAGGCGTACGGCAGTCTCTTGCTGGTGTTCGCCCGAGTCTTCCATGTCGCACAGTACGACAACCTTCTCATGATAGAGGTCGTGAAGAGCGGCAGATGGCCCAAACTTTTCCGTACCTGTCATGGGGTGGGCAGCGACGACATTTTTTCGCAGTTTCGTAGGAATGGACTTGACGATTTTTTCTTTGGTAGAGCCCAGATCGATAATCGTTGTATCAGGGGAGACCTTTTCTAAACTTTTTAGGCATGAGATGATGCCATCCACGGGAATGGCGAGAATGATAATATCTGCTTGCTTTACAGCCTCAAAATCAACGATCTCATTTACAAGTCCCAGTTTGAGGGCTTCTTCTTCATGTTCCTTGTTATGGTCAAAACCGATGATATTACCAATCATAGGGAGCTTCTGTATTGCGAGTGCCAAGGAGCCGCCCATGAGACCTAAACCGATAATTGCTGCTGTCATTCTTATTCTTTAGAGTTTAAATTAAGCGCATTATAGCAAAGTTGGTATAATTTGAAAAAAGTATGGGGAAAATTGATGTCATTTGAGAATCTTTTTAACGAAGATAAAGTCTTGTGTGCGTGTAATCATATTACGATCGGTGAAGCAGTTGCTTTTATAAAAGAGAATAATATTAAGACAGTTGAGGAGTGGATGAACTCGGACGAACCGGTGGGAGACAAATGTGAGGCGTGTATTGAAGATGGGACCGAGAACGACGGCGTTACTTTGGCAGTGATATTGGGACAAGTGCAGCAGGGAAAACTGTAAGCTTATAATTCGACACTCTGCATAAACTCGGTGATATGCTCTTGAAAGTCCTTCATCAGTAGTGTCGGACTGCGTTTTTTATTATAGATGAGTGAAAAGTCTCGAAGAAAGCTGTAGTTTTTGATAGGAACGTGAAAAAGTTTCTTTTCCTGAAGTTCATTGAGTACAGAGATATGGGGCAGACAACTGATATACTCCTTATCTAAAAACAAAAAGTTTTTTATCGCTTCGGTTTGTTCAAGTTCAAGAATTATATTCAGTTCTTTGTCAATAGGCTTGATCTGGTTTAAAAAGACAGAACGCGTTCCCGAACCTTTCTCTCTGAGTATCCATTTCTTATGTGCAAGCTGATCGATATAATGGCTCTTTTGCAGTTGTTCATCAGAACTGACGACAATCAGCTCATCGGGGGCAATGATCTGTTGGATAAGATTTGAAGATTGTACTTCTCCTTCGATAAGTCCCAAATCGATCTCTCCGTTCTCGATCATACTGACGATCTCTTCGGTATTGGCCATTTTCATATTGATGGAGACTTCAGCACGTTTTTGCATATAGGTAGTCATGAGTTGGGGCATGATGTAGTGCGCGGTTGTCAGACTGGCACCGACATTTATCTCTCCGTGCAGGTGGTTCTGGGTAAAACGCTGATGCAGGTTTTTGAGTTCAAGGTACAGGGGTTGAACCTCTTTCAGGAAGAGACGACCGCGCTCGTTTAGGACAAGCTTTTTCCCCATACGTTCAAAAAGTTTCTCATCAACATGGTTTTCAAGTTCTTTCAGGGCCATGGAAATAGCAGACTGACTCATCTTCTGCTCTGTGGCTACTTCAATAAGTGTTCGCGATTTTGACACGGCAATAAAAAGCTCGATTTGGCGCAGGGAAAACATGAAAAACCTTCAGATAACTTTTTTTGAATATTATATCATTATTATTTAATTTTTTTGAAGGTACATAGTGTGCTATTATTTCACTATTAAAATTAAAGGAAGCCAAAAATATGCAAAGACGAGATTTTTTCAAGAAGTCATTTGTAGCAGCTGGTGCTGTAGCTGTGGGAAGTTCACTCGAAGCAGCTTCTCAACCTAAAACAGGACAAAAAATTTCTGAGGTTGCCTTCCCTCAGAAACGCCCGATGATCACCTATTCTGATAGACCACCTTTGCTTGAGTCACCAAGAAGTGTCTTTGCTCAGGCGATCACCCCGAATGATCAGTTTTTTGTACGTTGGCATATGCCGGAAATCCCTACGCATGTAGATCTTAAAGAGTATCGTCTGAAAATTGATGGAGAAGTGGAAAACGAGCTTTCATTCACGCTTGATCAGCTTAAGACGGAGTTCGAGCCGGTTGAAGTAACGGCAGTACTTCAGTGTGGCGGGAATGGCCGTTCGGCATTCTCTCCGGTTGCCGGTGGTATCCAATGGGGTAACGGAGCTGTAGGTAATGCAAAATGGAAAGGTGCAAGATTAAAAGATATCCTGGATCGTGCCGGTTTGAAACACGAGGATTTCTGGATCAGCTTTTACGGTTTGGACAAAGCAGCATATTATAAGACACCGAACTTTATCCGTGAGATGCATCATACTGAGCTTGATCACCATGTTATCGTGGCTTATGAAATGAATGGTGAAGAGCTTCCATACCTTAACGGATATCCTGTTCGCTTGATCATTCCTGGATATTATTCAGACTCATGGGTTAAGATGCTGTCTAATTTGACGGTAACGAAAAAATATAAAGAGCTTTTCTTTATGGATGTGGCATACCGTGTTCCGGACAATGCAACAGAATCGGAAGATCCGCATGCGCATAAAAAAGTGAAAACGAAGCCGATTACGACAATGAACGTTAAGTCAATGATCGGTTATCCGGAAAACGGCACAAAGGTATATCTCAACTCACATGTGACTGTTCGTGGGGTTGCTTTTGATCAAGGTAAGGGTATCAAAGATGTCTCTATTTCGCTAGATGGCGGAAAGACATGGGAATCTGCGATCTTGGATGATGGGAATCACGGACGTTATTCGTTCAGAGAGTTCCGCTATACCTTCAATCCAGGTAGCTATGGAGAACAAAAGATCATGGCAAAAGCGACTAACTTGGCAGGTGAAGTACAGCCTTTAGCTGAAGAGATTGGTTGGAACCATGGTGGTTATAAATACAATGGTATTGATACTGTAACAATTGAGGTAGTGTAATGGTAAAGTATATTTTAGTAGCAATGTTAGCAGTGCTTCCAATGGCAGCACAAGAAGTTAAAGAGGATATGCAGGTTCCTTACATCCCTTATGAGATTAAGATGGGTGAGCATTTTGATACTGTTCAGGGACAGTGTCTGATCTGTCACTCTTTTGGTTATATCATTAACCAAGGTCCTCAGTCCAAAGCATTTTGGGCTGGTAAAGTCAAGAAGATGCGTGTCGCATTCGGTATGGACATATCAAGTGAAGATGAGAAATATGTTGTTGAATATCTGTTCAAACATTACGGAAATGGTCATCTGAAATAAGACTTCTTTAACTACCTGGGCAGTGTTGCCTGGGTAGGCTCCACAAACCTTCCACATCTTTCTCCTATACTCTCTCTACAAGGAGATATCAGATGAATAAAATAATCCTCGTTTTACTGGTAACAATTAGTTTACATGGGCAAGAGAAGATTGCCGTTTTCGGCGGTGGATGCTTTTGGTGTATTGAAGCAGCTTTTCAGCCGTTAAAAGGTGTTCTCAGTGCAGAATCAGGTTATATGGGCGCAGATGTGTCAAGTGCGAATTATGAAGACGTATCGAAAGGAACAAGCGGGCATTTTGAGGTAGTTCAAATAAAGTATGATTCAACGGTGATCTCATATGAAGAACTCTTGAGGGTATTCTGGAAGAATATCGATCCGACAGACAGTGGCGGCCAGTTCGCGGATAGAGGAGCACAATATAAGACGGTGATCTTCTATTATGATGAATCACAAAGACGTATTGCCCAAGCATCAAAAGAACGTTTGGATACCTCAAAAATATTTAGTGAGGACATTGTCACACAGATAAAGCCTGCGTCAGAATTTTATCCGGCAGAAGAGTATCATCAGGACTATTTTAAGAAAAACAGTCTACATTACCAGATGTATAAACGGGGTTCAGGTCGAGAAGCATATATAAAAAAACAGAGTAAAAAATTAAAATAAAGAGATCTGTTAACTTTTTCCTATTAGACTTCTTTTTATTTATTGTATTTTGTCGATATAATGTGACATATGGAGATGGTATGGATAAATTAGACTTTGGTAAATTGACAACGATCGTTTTGATTTTTTTTATTATAAGTTTCTTCTTCGGGGAGAAGATCTTCTTTTGGTATGAGCATAAGGACGATTTAAAACTGGAATTGAGCAAGATGGCCTACACCAAACAGGACTTTCATAATATGAGCCTCGATGATCAGCGTGCTATTCTTTCTGAGATTGGTACTTTTTGTGTGCGAAAACATCATGTTGACCAGTTGGACTGTACAGATACAGCGTATTGGATGGCTGATTCTCTGGAAGCGAAGGGGGTCGATGCCGACCTGGCGATCGAGTGGATGACAACCTGCAGTGACTCATGTCAGAATGATAAATATGTTGCCCCAGTACTTCAGGAGAAGAATCCGGTAGGCTACGGTAAAAAGAAAAAATCCGAAGGTAAATGGATCTGGGAAGATTAGATCCATTGTAAAAAGTGCCTTTCGGTGACACTATCCTCTTTTGCTGTTTCGCTTCTTTGATTCTTTACTCCTTTTACTCTTATTTAACCACATTAAAGATAGAATCTTAGACTTTATGACAAATATATATTTATTTTTCTTTTCAAGGGTATTTTAATGCGATTTTTGTTTTTGGCACTTTTTATGTTGTCAAGTGTCATTCATGCTAAGACAGTCAATGATATTCAGTTTGATGGATTGATCCACCTTTCTGAACCGGTGGCGAAAGAGAGCTTGGGTTTCAGTGTCGGTGACCGACTTTCTGAAAAAAAAATAGATAAATCAATCAAGCGTTTTTACGAGTATGGCTATTTTACGGATATCTGGGTAAATGAACACAATGGTATATTGACGTATCATTTTCAAGAGAAGTCGGTGATCTCTCATATTGAAGTTGAGGGTTATGGACAGGGCGATGATGAAGAAAACAGTGAAATCCTGCAGATCAAAAAGGGTGCCCTATACGATAAAAAGAAGATTGACAATGCGAAAAAGCGTCTGATTGAAGTTATATCGCAAGAGGGGTATATCGATACTGTTGTCGAAGTTGAGACAGAGACTCTGGAAAATGGCAGTATTGAGTTGACCTTTAGGGTCAACAAGGGTGAGAATATCATCATCGAGCAGCTTTCGTTTGAGGGGATGACTGCCTTCGAAGGGACAGACTTCGATGATGTGATCGCAAACAAAGAACATGAATGGATGGGATGGCTCTGGGGTCGTAATGATGGAGAGATGAAGCTGACAGAACTCCAATATGATCCTTTGCGTATTCGTGATATGTATATGCAACACGGTTATCTGGATGCCAAGGTGGATGACCCTTTCGTGCGTGTTGATTTTTCTCAGTATATTGCAGATATGGCCTACACCGTTTATGAAGGGGACGTGTATCGTATCAGTGATATTGTCCTGGAACAATCGACTAATGTGATCGACGAAGAAGAGATCCTGGATGTGATCAAGCTTGAGATCAACGAACCTTTTAACATCAAAACTTTTAGAGAAGATTCTGAGCGTATTAAGACCATTATCGCGGATCTGGGGTATGCATTTGTGAAGGTCGCTCCGGACCTGAGAAAAGACAAGGATGCCAAGACCGTTGAAGTGGTTTACAAAATCAGGCCCGGGAAAAAGGTTTATATCAGAGATGTACTGATCTCCGGAAATACACGAACTCTTGATAGGGTAACGCGTCGTGAGATCTATTTGGCACCTGGGGATCTGTATAGTCTGACGGATATTAAAGACTCACGTAACTCACTTCAGAGAACAGGTTATTTTGACTCCACGACGATAGAAGAGAAACGTATAGATGATCAGACTATGGACCTCATTGTCAAGGTTAAAGAGACTCAAACCGGAAATATCCAGATCGGTGGTGGATATGGAAGCTTTGGAGGCGTACTGTTGTCTGCGAGTATCTCTGATCGTAATATATTCGGATCAGGGATCAACATGGGATTTTCTGCAGAAAGCTCAGAACGAACAGAGAGTTTCAGCCTAAGTGTGAGTAACCCGAGATTGAACGATAGTGATTTTTCCGGTTCTGCATCGATATATACCAATGAAACAGATTATGATGATTATACGATTGAGACAGAAGGGATAGGGTTAGGACTTGGACGCAGGTTGACACGATTTTTAAGCGGCTCGTTAAACTATACTTATGCCAATTCTGCCTATAGTGATATTTCTTCTGAGTTTCTTGAACTTACAAGTATTGATCAGGTACTTTTTGAGGATTATACAAAATCGGCAGTGACTGTGGGACTTAGGTATAACAATACAGATGACTTTTATGTCCCGAGAAATGGTTTTTCTGCCAGTACCAGTCTTGAATATGCAGGAATCGGTGGTACAGCAGAATTTATCAAAAACAACAATAGCTTCCGTGCGTATAAAGGAATAGCTGATTATGTAGGATTTGACCTTGTCTTGCGCTATAAGGCTCGTTTGTCTTATATATTTTATGATGACAGTGACCCAAGCGAGGCGCGTACGAACTTACCTACGGCAGAACGTTTCTATATGGGTGGTGTAGGGAGTGTAAGAGGCTATGAATCCTATTCACTTTCTCCAAGAGATGGACAAGGCCGACGTATCGGTGGTCAGTCGATGTTCGTAAATTCCCTGGAAGCGAGTTTCCCTCTGGTTCCAAAAGCAAAATTACGCTTGACTGCCTTTTATGATTACGGTGTACTACAGGGTAAGGGTCAGGAGTTGTATGTACAAGATTCAACTCTAACAGATATCCAAAATCAAGGGCTTTTGGGAGATCACCTGTTGAATGCCCCTTATGAGGACGAGACCATTACACGTTCATCGTACGGAGCTGCGATTGAGTGGTTCTCACCAATGGGTCCGATCCAGCTTATCTTTGCAAAAGCCTTGGATGACAAGCCGGGTGATCAGACATCAACTTTTGAGTTTACGATAGGTCAGCGTTTTTAAGTCATACATTGGCGTCAGTCGCCTTGAAAAGACCTTGGTTTAGTCTTGAATGATGATCTTAAAAGGTGTGTCCTTACTCAGCTTGGAGACTCTCTCCCTGATGAGATATGCACTTTTAAGCTGAACAGACAAGGTCTCGTCTTCAAAGTTCATAGATAAATTTTCCTGATGATCAAAGTCACTAAACAGATCAAGGCTCAGGCGCATCAGGAAGCTGAGTGCATTACAGGTTTTTTCAGAGGGAAGGTAGGCAGCATATTTGTCTATATGCGAGGGTGCCATATACTGTTTACGTTGATATCGTACGAGACTTGCAATGAGTACTGTCTGCTCATGTGAAAGCCCATAATTAAGTCCATTCAGTAAAAGGTAATAGGCGTGTCTATGTGCCTCATAAAAATCGATCTCTTTGCCGATCTGACTTAGTTTGATACTGTGCAGAAAGAGCGTTCGATGCTCATGTGTCAGCGCAAGGAAGTCTGAACACAGATCAAAGAGTTTTGCAGAACTCTCATAGACCGATGTCTTCGTTTTAGGTGCAAAACGATCAAGTATACTGCGTATGCTTGGATTGTAATTG
>JBFEXS010000090.1:0-9406 GCA_041562555.1 Sulfurimonadaceae bacterium | reverse complement strand
TTCCAAGGATATACGACCAAAGGAGGAGCGGATCTTATCGGTATAGGGATCACGTCCATCGGAGAGGGTGTGGATTATTATGCGCAGAACTATAAAGAGATGGCAGAGTATGAAGCTGCCATTGATGCAGGGAAACTCCCTTTTGAAAGAGGCGTACTGCTCAATGAGGATGATATGATCCGTCAAGATGTGATCATGGAACTAATGAGTAATTTCAAGCTAGATATCAAGCGTTTTGAGTCATCATACGGCATTGATTTCAAAGCATACTTTTCCGATGCGATCGAAGCACTCAAAGAGTTTGAATCAGCAGACCTTTTAAGCCTTGATGATGAGAAGATTGAAGTCTCACCGACGGGAACGATGTTAATACGAAATATAGTGATGCCTTTTGATGCATATATGAAGGCCCACTCCGGGAATGCGAAAACATTTTCAAAAACAGTTTAGGAAGTTAGAACGTGGCAGTAGAAAAAGTCGAAGATATATTTAATTTTGCGGAATATACGGATCCCTGTGTCAAATGTGCCAAGTGTGTACCCGTATGTACTATTCACAATGTCAATGCCGATGAGGTTACCAGTCCTCGTGGTTTTTTGGATCTTTTAGGAGCGTATCAGAAGGGGAACCTTGAATTGGACAAGAACGCCAAGGACATCTTTGAAAGCTGTTTCTTGTGTACCGCCTGTGTGGAGGTCTGCCCTAAATCCCTTCCGACGGATATGGTGATCGAACAGGTACGCGCGGATATCGCGGACAAGTTTGGGATCGCCTGGTTCAAGCGGGTCTTCTTCTATTTATTGCGCCATCGCAAGATCATGGATCTTATGTTTAAACTCGGATATGTGTTTCAGACCTGTGGTTTCAAGATCAAAGAAGAACAATCTTCCTTGCTTCCGCGCTTTTCACTCCCTATCATCAAAAAAGACCGTCTGCTTCCGGCGATGTCCAAGACCTCTTTTTTAAACAAGTATCCTGAGAACATCGACAATGGCGGCGATCGTAAGGTTGCCATCTTTATTGGTTGTCTGGCCAACTATAATTATACGAATATCGGTGATTCCTTGGTCAAAGTTTTGCAGGAACTGAAGATCAATGCTTTCTTGGCAAAGGGTCAGAAATGCTGTTCTGCTCCGGCGTATTTTACCGGTGATTTTAACACGGTAGATGCTTTGGCAAAAGAGAATATCGAATATTTTGAGACCTTCATCGATGATGTAGAGGCGATCATCATCCCCGAAGCGACATGTTCCGCAATGATCAAGATCGATTATGAACACTATTTCCATGATCAGCCGGAATGGAAAGAACGTGCGGTCAAGTTAAAAGAAAAGATCTATATGGCGACGGAGTGGCTGGAAAAAGAGACAAACATTCATGAACTGCTTCAAGAGAGAGGTGGGCAAGACGTACGTATTACCTACCATGATCCTTGTCACGCGAAGAAGATGCAGGGGATCTTCAACGAGCCTCGCTCTTTGTTGAAAGAGAACTATAACCTGGTAGAGATGTCCGATCCGAATCAGTGTTGTGGTTTTGGCGGGGTGACGATGCAGACAGAGAAATTCCATTTTGCCCAAGCTGCAGGAAAGCCAAAAGCTGCCATGATCAAGGCAACACAGGCGGAGTATGTCTCATCTGAATGTTCGGCATGTCGTATGCAACTTACCAATGCGATGTACGAAGGTAATGTGGATACACTGTTTAAAAACCCTATCGAGTTGATTTCAGACGCTCTTGAAAAAGGACAGACACGCTGATAAGTCTGTCTTCTATCCGCCTTGGATAGTATCGTCTTTTTGTAGAAACAATCCCAGTTAACATTTTCTGTTTTTTATAGTTTAACATTTCTGTAATACACTCCCTGATACAATCATGCAATTTTTTGTGTAAGGGAAAACGTGAGGAACATTGGATTAATAGCAGGTATTGTCTCGATATCAATGATGACGGGATGTGGGGGTGACAATACCTCCTTGGATAATGAGGTAAGTGCTGTCATTGAGAGTCATGGAATAACGGGAGACCCATCGATCGGACGGGCTATCCCTTCGATTAACGGGGCAAAGGCTCAGTTGGGGATGAAGCTTTTTTATACCAAAGGGCTCGGTGGGAACCAGGATTCGGCATGTGTAACCTGTCATCATCCTGTTTTAGGTGGGGGAGATAAGCTGTCCTTGCCTATTGGGGTCGGTGCAGTCACTCCTGACTTATTGGGTGAGGGAAGAACACATGATGCAGCGGCAACACATTATGAAAGCGGTTTCGCTCCGGTACCTAGAAATGCTCCTACTACCTTTAATATCGCATTATGGGACAGTGCGATCTTCTGGGATGGACGTATTCAGGCGATGACACCGACGGCCGGTCATAATGGTGAAGTGGGCGGAATACGTACACCGGATTCTGCTTTTGGATATGTTGATCTTAGCGCAGGTGCCAACCTTGCCGTAGCTCAGGCACGCTTTCCGGTGACCTCTGCTGAAGAGATGCGTGATCTTTTTGAAGCCGGCAAGTCGAATACAGATGTCAGAAATGCGCTTGCAACACGGTTCACATCCCAAAGCATCGTCAATACCTGGCAGAGTGAGTTTGATGCCGTATATGGTGCCAACTCAGTGAATTTCCCGAATATCGTGGATGCTATCGGTGAGTACGAACGTTCACAGCTGTTTGTAAACACACCATGGAAGGCGTATGTACAAGGGGACAGAGATGCGATCTCCGAAGCGGCCAAACGCGGGGCAAAACTCTTTTATAGCAGTTATGAGGAGGGGGGAATGAACTGTGTGGCCTGTCACAGTGGAGACTTCTTTACAGATGAAGGCTTTCATGTGATGGCCGTTCCTCAGGTTGGACGCGGTAAGGGAGATGGCTTGGTAGATGATTTCGGACGTTTTCGCGAGACAGGGGTGAATAGTGACAAATATGCGTTTAGAACACCGACTTTGCTTAATGTCGAAGTGACGGGACCATGGGGACATGACGGTGCGTATACCAGTCTGGAAGCGATGGTAGGACATATGGTCAATCCTGATGCTTCGATTTCAGGATATGATTACAGTCAATTGGACAGCATCGTCAAAACAGATAACACAGCGGCCAATACGGCACTGGCTTTGGCCCAGCTACATGCCAACAAGGCGGCAGGTGTCTCACCGCATCGTAATGTCACGGCAACTGATGGGCAGATCAGCGATCTTGTCTCCTTCCTAAAGACGTTGACGGATCCGTGTGTGAAAGACCGTGATTGTTTGAGCCAATGGATTCCTGCCAATGTTACCGGACCTGACGGGCTACAACTCAATGCCGTGGATGCATCTTCCGATCTTCTTTAAGGTCACAGGTGCAATCCACCTGTAATCTCTTCTTGAACCTATTTCGTTATACTTCTAAAAAAACTTTAGGTCACGTATGAATTTTTGGAATAATATTTACAGTAATTTTGATCCTGTTGCCTTTTCACTCTTTGGGCTGAATGTGCATTGGTACGGGATCATGTATGTCCTGGCACTCTTGGGTGCGCTTTTTATGGCGAAATGGATCGTCACCAAAGACAAGATGGAGCTGGACAAAAAGATCTTGGATGATTATTTTATCTGGATTGAGGTGGGGGTTATCCTTGGGGCACGTCTGGGATATATCCTTTTTTATGATCCAAACAGCTGGTACTATATAAGTCATCCCTGGCAGATATTCAATCCTTTCAATCAAGCCGGAGAGTTTGTAGGTATTCGTGGGATGTCCTACCATGGGGCACTGATCGGCTTCTTATTGGGATCCTATCTTTTTGCACGAAAAAACAACTACTCGTTTTGGTATCTGATGGATGTTGTGGCGATCGCAGTCCCGTTGGGATATATCTTTGGACGTATCGGAAACTTCTTGAACCAGGAATTGATAGGAAGAGAGACAGATGTCCCTTGGGGAATCTATGTTGACGGTGTTTTACGCCATCCTTCCCAGTTATATGAGGCTTTTTTAGAAGGGGTGGTGGTGTTTGCTGTCATTTATCTCATACGCCATCGTGTCTCTTTTGCAGGGGGACTGACACTGGCCTACGGTGCCCTATACGGACTTGCCCGCTTTACGGCAGAGTTTTGGCGTGCTCCCGATGCTCAGATCGGTTATCTGATGGGATGGATGACCCAGGGACAGCTGCTGTCACTGCCGATGATAATCATCTCCATCGTAGGGATCGTCTGGCTGTATAAACAAGAATTCCCCCGTACCTTACATAAAAAGAAGGCCTGAACCCTTCTATTTTAATGAGGTGCTGAAATAGTCCCCGTCCCGGGTCTCATAGAGTTTTAGCAAGGCCATAAAGAAGGCCGTGATCGCCGGCCCCAAGACCATTCCCCAAAAACCAAAGGCTGTCAGTCCTGCCAAGATCGAGAAGAAGATCAAAAGTTCATTGATCTTTGTGCTGGATTTTATGAAATTCAGATCGATATATTTGATGATCATCGGTTTGACAAAGGTATCGGCGATGATAGAGATCACGATAATCGAATAGATGGTGATAAAAAGTGCATTGCCGGTATGGCCCAGGGAGAGTTCATAGATCATGAACGGTGCCCACATCAAGGCACCACCGACGATAGGAATCAGCGAAGCGATACCATACATGATCCCAAAAAGCAGCCCGTTATAGCCGATCATGCTGATCATCACGCCAAAAAGTGCCCCCTCAAGGGTGGCTGTTGCAATAATAGAATAGAAGACGACGCTCATCACATTGGAAAGCTCAAGACTCAGCAGGGTTGTGTCTTGCTGTGGAAGACGGATGATCTTGATAAGATAATGCATGATGGTCTTTCCGTAATACTGAGCAAAGAAATAGAAGATGATGATCAAAAAGGCGTCTTTGAGGAAGGAAGCCGAATATTTTCCAACATTGGCAGCTATCCCCAGAGAGTTTCCTGCAAGGGAAGTGAGGTTGTTGTAATCCATCAGGTCTTCCAATTGATCTTTCATAAAGTCCAGGGACTCAGGGAGGTTCTGTATCCAAAGCTCGATCTTCTCATATACGATAGTAAAGGTGTCTATATTGACACCATGAAGCTTTATCGTCAGGGTAGTAAGAAAATAGCCGAGCGGAGCAAAGAGCAAGACCGCCAAAAAGATACTTGACACGAGTGCAGAGATGAAATCGCTCTTAAAGATCTCCAGAAACTTTTTATGGATGTTTGCTGTAGAGATGGCCAAAAGTGAACCGATAAGTATCGGCATCCAATAGGCGTTATACAGAAGATACATCCAGTACAGTGCGAGGGCAAAGAGTAACATGATAAAGTGCTGTGGACGCATAGTGTCTTCTCCTGGTCAGTTTAGAATAGTGTGTCGTTTTTCGGGGCTTTAAACTTTAAAACCTCGTAGGTCTTCGGTGTGGCAATACGGCCTCTGGCAGTACGTTCAAGGTAACCATTTGCCAGAAGGTACGGTTCAAATACATCCTCGATAGTCCCCTCATCCTCACTGAGTGCCGCAGCAATGGTACTCAGCCCCATAGCTTTGCCCTTTGCATCGACGAGCAGCTTGAGAAGACGCAGGTCCATCTCGTCAAAACCGTTGTCATTGATACCCAGCTCGTTAAGTGCATATTGTGTACGTTCCAGGAGAATCGTCCTTTCGTCGGCTACTTCGGCAAAGTCACGCACCCGACGCAAAAGCCGAAGTGCGATACGCGGTGTACCGCGACTTCTGCGGGAGATCTCCAAGGCCGCATCCCGGTGTATAGGCTTTTCAAGTTTATCCGAAGCCTTTTGCATGATAGTCGCGAGCTCTTCAGGATTATAAAACTGCAGACGAAAGTTCATACCGAAACGATCGCGGAGGGGATTGGAAAGCATACCTGCACGGGTCGTTGCACCGATAAGAGTGAACTTTGGAAGGTCGATCTTGACGGTCTGTGCTGCAGGACCTGAACCGATGATGATATCGAGTCTAAAGTCCTCCATAGCAGGATATAGGATCTCTTCGACGGCAGAGGAGAGACGATGGATCTCATCGATAAAAAGGATGTCTCCCTCTTCAAGGTTTGTAAGGATCGCCGCCAGGTCACCGCTCTTTTCGATCATTGGTGCGGCAGTGACTTTGATATTTGCATTCATCTCATTGGCGATGATCAGTCCCAGCGTCGTCTTTCCCAGTCCCGGAGGGCCGTAAAACAGGACGTGGTCAAGAGACTCTTCGCGTTTTTTACTGGCTTCTATAAAGACAGAAAGGTTTTTCTTGAGTTGTTCCTGACCGATGTAATCATCCCAGGAATCCGGGCGCAGGGTCTTCTCAAGTTCACTTTCGGAGTTAAACTTCTCTATCTCAACGACACGTTCCATCTAGTATAGTCTCATTAGTAAGTATGTTCACTTGCAGGAAAGGTTTGTGATTCGACCTCGCTCTTATATTGAGCAAGGGCAGACTTGACTTGAGAAGCACCGTCCATATATTTTTTGACAAATTTAGGCGTAAAGGCTTCGAAGAGACCCAGCATGTCTGAGAAGACCAGGACTTGGCCGTCCACATCAGCTCCGGCACCGATACCTATGACAGGAACATCCACGGCAAGGGCAATGGCTTTGGCAGCTTCGGCTTTGACCCCCTCGACGACGATACAGAAGGCACCCGCTTTCTCTATGGCTTCTGCGTCTTCGATAAGTGCTTCGATATCTTCGACACTTTTGCCACGTACGATGTATCCGCCTTCTCCGCGAACGGATTGCGGAAGCAGTCCGATATGTCCACACACGGCGATCCCGCCATCGGTGAGGGTCTTCACAAGCTCGGCTTTCTCCTTACCTCCCTCGATCTTCACGGCGTCAGCAGGAGATTCCTGATAGACACGAATGGCATTTTTGAGGGCCTGGCGTTTGTTGTTGTAGGTACCAAAAGGCATGTCACAGATCACAAAGGTGTTTTTTGCTCCGTTGCAGACTGCATTGGTATGATAGATCATCTGATCGAGTGTCGCACTTAACGTGTCCGGTTTGCCATTAAAACTCATGTTAAGGCTATCGCCTACCAGAAGGATGTCGGCACTCTCCTCCAATAAGGTCGCAAAGAGAGCGTCATAGGCAGTGACCATCGTCAATCGGCGTTGGCCTTTTGCTTTTTTGATAGCATTAATACTCAGCTTTTTCTTCATGAATCGTACCTTGATGCGTGATTTTTACGCGAATGTTATCGTATTATAGCCAAGCTAGCTCAAAGTCGGCTAGAAGAGGGCTTGAAAAATATCTAAATGTTACTTTCACAGCATGAAGACGTTACAAGAAGTCTCTGTATGTCAAAATCTATCTACATGCTAGGAAGAGTATAGAAATATTTAAACTATGTTGGTATAATTAGACAAATTTAGGAGAGTGAATGGGCATTCGTCGTGACTTGGAAGACAATTATGACTTTGAGATCGTAGATGAGTTTTTGGATCATTACGCGATGATGGTAGAGGTGATGGAACCGCTTATCATCGACCTTGGCAAGAATGATCGCTATAACCATGCACTTGAAGAACTGTTTCGCATTTTTCATAATATCAAATCTGCTTCAAGTTTTTTACAGATAGAACCGATGGTGAGACTCTCGACCTTTGTTGAAGACTCTCTTGACAAGATGCGTTTTCAAGAAGGTCCCGCAAATGAAGAAGTCATAACATGGCTGGTTGCTGTGAATGATATGTACATCCAATGGCAAGAAGACTTGAAACTTGACAATGTCATGACAAAGATCACTTTCTCCCTTTTAAAACTACCTGATATGGAGACCCTTTGAAACAACTTGTAGGATATATAACGACAGGTTTTCCCGATAAAAACTTTACTGCTGATCTGGCACGCTCACTTGCACAAAACGGTGTGGATTCGATTGAACTTGGTGTTCCTTTCTCCGACCCGGTAGCAGACGGTCCGGTAATCGAAAAAGCCAATCACAAGGCATTGGAACTTGGATTTAAATTTCAGGATATCCTGGATGTCTCGGCCCAGGTGGCCAAAGAGGTAGATATCCTGTGGATGGGATATTTTAATCTATTTTACCAGTATGGAATGGACAGACTTTTACCAAAAGCCAAAGAGCTGGGTGTAAGCGGTATGATCATTCCGGACCTTCCCCATGAGGAGGCCCTGGCATATCAGGAGCTTTTCACGACGAACTCGGTCGCAAATATCTCTTTTGTCGCGCCGACGGATACGGACACCCGTATTCAAGAGATCGTAAAAGACGCACAGAAGTTCATCTACCTGGTAGCCTATGCCGGTATTACGGGAGCAGGTAAGTCAGAGGACCTTCAGGAGATCATCACTTCCATCAAGAAATATACACAGACACCGGTCTATGTCGGTTTTGGTGTGAATGAAAAGACAGCTAAAGAGAAGGTAAAAGGTGCAGACGGCGTCATCGTCGGTTCTGCCTTTATCCAGGTATTGCTTGACGAGTCGCTTTCCAATACACAGAAGATTGAGAAATGTTCAGCCCTGGCACGGGAGATCAAGGATAAGATCAACTCCTGATCTTCCCTATTGTCCCATTTCATCTTTTATTTCAAACAATTCTCCCCTTTATTTAATCCTATAAGTGCTATAATCTCACCAAGGGATTAGTGTACACCTAACTTAATTCACGGGGACGACTTGGCTTCGACTGGAGTGGTTTCGGGATTTGGTTGCATGTCGGACTGAGCATTTCCGTTACGCGGCTCAACTTGCTTAAACGCAAACAACACTAATTATCGTCCTGCTTACGCTGTAGCGTAAGTTTAACTTAACTTTTGGACTGCTTCGCCATTTGATTCTATATAGAATGGATCTTGAAGTATAACCCTTATATAGATATATCTTGTGTCCGTCTCAGCGTAAGATGAATTTACGAGACTCGCTTGGCGTAGCTTTGCAGGTAGTGTGAAGTCAAGTTAAACCAAACAACCTTTCTAAACATGTAGACGCCTCTTTCTATCCATTTTAGGACTGCGGTTCGATCCCGCACGTCTCCACCAAAAATTTACTACACAAGTCAACTTCATTGTAATAAATAGTTTTTTTCCTAACAATCATCAAGTAAAAGTAGTAAAGTTTTTTATTAAAAACAATTTTTGTTTTAATTAGTTAAAATTTGATTTATTTAATTCTGTTGAGGAGAAAAAATGAGGTTGATTAGAGTTGTCATTTTTAACTTGTTAGTACTTTTTATCTTTAGTGGTTGTGATGAAAATATAAAAGAAGATGGACGATTAACTGACACACGAGAAGAAGTTGACTCAGTCGTCTCTTCAATTGAAATCCTTTCACCTCCAGAAGGAATTTCAACACCGTTTTCCTCCATCACTTTAGAAGTAAAAGCTTCGCATCTTTCAAATGTCAGGGCCATTAATGAGACGATCGTCAAAGATTTTAATAGAACCATAATCACGGGT